>JALVAD010000048.1 GCA_027011385.1 Saprospiraceae bacterium
GTTTTTTTTTACTTACTATGCTGAGATATTTTTAAGCTGTACAGATTTAATCATAGCATCAAGAGTGTAGAGAATGTGTTCTTTATCAGTTTTGGGGAATTTAGTAATTTATCTATTATTTTATAGACCATAGTTATTCTTTTTTATCTTTATATCTGAATAGTCGTTTAATCAAAACTACAATCTCTGAAAGTAGAGGTTTTTAAGTGTTGACCCTTTGGCAGATAAATATCCAGGATGGAATCCGTAACACTATGTGCATAATAATCCTGTGAATATGATTGATCCAAATGGAAGAAAAGCAGATTGGATAGATAATGGGGATATTTAAAATCACATCCAAGACAATAGGAACTAAATAATCAAAAAAAACGTTAAGTTTATGAATCATAAATTAATAAAAATGGAAGGAATATTATATCTCACAGATGATAAAAATCAGAAAAAATTTGTTCAGATAGATCTTGAAAAATACGGGCAAATATGGGAAGATTTTTATGATGGTTTAATGGCAGAAATTACAAAGGAAGAAGAGAGCTATCCATTGGAAGAAGTTATATCCGAGCTTGAGAAAGAAGGCAATTTGAATAAATATGTATAAAGTTAAAATCAGGAAAGTTGCTATTAAACAGCTTTCAAAATTACCTATTAAGGAGGCTTTATGGTTATCAAAAGAGTTAAGGAAGTTAGCTGTTAATCCAAGACCTGAAGCTTGTAAAAAACTTAAAGGTTTTAAAAATAAATACAGAATTAGAGTAGGAAATTATAGAGCGATTTACACCATTGAAGATAAAATTTTGATTGTCGAAGTCACCAAGATTGGTGATAGAAAAAATATTTATTAAAAGATTAGTTGTAACCCCACCCACAATTCAGTAAAGCTGAGTTTGTCGATGCTCCCTTGTGATATATTCCGGACCATCTCGACTCTCCATTTTCAACCTCAACCCCCGCCCCCTTCTCCTTTTATTGAGTTTCCCCTTTTTTTTGAATAGTATTTAAAAGGAGAAGGGGAGAGTGAAAGTGCTTGGACTTAGTGACAAGCTTTCAGTCTTTAGAACAGATTCTACAGCTCTGTCATATATACCGCGACTATACGATATCAAACATCTTATTCAATCTTTCTATCTGTTCCGGTTGTCCAAGTATAATGAGGTTAGAACCTTCGACAATTTGTGTTTCGGGATCCGGATTGATGATGTAGTCTCCGCTTTTTGTTTTGAATCCGATAATTGTACACCCTGTTCTTTTTCTTAAATTCAGATCTGATATTGATTTATTGTGATATTTTTTGGGACAATCATCAAAAGATATTTCTTCTAAATTGGTTCTTCTGTGTCTATCTTCTACCGCTAACCTTTGCATAAATTCTACTAAATCCGGTGTTACCAATAGTGAAGCCATATAATCCCCTCCAATCTTATGGGGCAATATTATTTTATCAGCACCTGCAAGCTTGAGTTTTTTTGCGATTGAACTATCAGAGGCTCTACAGATAATCTCTATGTCAGGATTCAATTGTTTCGCAGAGAGGGCAACAAATAGATTGTTGGTATCTGAAGCAAGCGTTGAGATTAACGATTTCGCTCTTTTTATCCCTGCTCTAATCAAAACATCATCATTGGTAGCATCAGCATTGCAGTAGACAACTTTTTTATTGTCCATTATGTTTTCTGCCAATTCATCTTTTTCAATAACTACAACTTGCTTATCATAACTATTTAGCTTTTTCAGAGCTTGTTTTCCATTCCTGCCATATCCCACTAGTATAATATGATTATTAAATTTTGAGACCTTCTTTTCCATACGTTTTTGTATTAAATTTTCAAATATTCGATTGTTCAACAAATATTCAGTAATAATTGAAATTCCATAACCATAGATTATTATACTAAACAATATCAATAAAACAGTAAAAATCTTCCCAATATCATCAAGTGGTTGCACTTCTCCAAAACCCACAGTTGTAGCTGTGATAAAGGTCATATATATCGCATCTATCCAACTGAAATTTGATAAATAATGATACCCAAGTATCCCAATCCCAATCAAGGTAATCATTAGATATAAGGCTATGAAGAATTTGTTTTTAAGTCTTCCCATCAATCTGGTTTAAAATCTTCTTTCAAAATAGAATACCGGTGTTCATCCAAAATTTCATCATTCTTTATGATTGCTTTTTTGAAAACGGCTTCTTTTTTATATCCGTTTTTCTCCATTACTTTCATTGAGCCTACATTATTTTCAAAAACCCCTGAATAAATCCGGACAAGATCAAAATTCTCAAATCCATATTTGGTTATTATTCCCACTGCTTTTGTAGCGATGCCTTTACCCCAGTAGGGTTCACCGACCCAATATCCAATTTCTGCTGACTTTCTATAGACATCATTTTGCAGGGTAAGACCGATAACTCCACAAAACTCTTTATTGTATTCAATTGCAAAATTCTCCATTGAAACGTCATTTTGTGTAAGATTTATGAAAAATTCAGCATCAGATACCGTATAAGGAAATGGTAATCTATCGCGAAGATTATCCCATATTTTTTTATTATTCATAAGTTCAGCTAAGCGATATTTGTCTGACATTTCGAGATTCCTGAGTGTTACTTTGTTCTTCCCCATATTTCAAAAGATTAATAATTATTCAACATATGATTTTTTTATAACCAATATATAAAAATCATTTCCAATCGGCATAAAGCCTTGATCGTATACATATTTGTACACCTTACCTGTTTTGGTAATATATTCGCTCGTAAAATAATTTAGATTAAAACCTTTTGTTAATAGTTTGTCTTTATGAATAGTGATTTTGCCATCCGGATTAAGCTCAGCAAGAATTTTTCTATTCTTTCTCAAAATACGGTTCACATTTCTCATGAAATTATTTTTGTCCTTATTCATATTGTTGTGATGTGAAATACGGCACTCTGATGAGCAAAATTTTTTATCTGCTCTTCCAAAGAATTCTTCTCCGCATTCAGGACATTTCTTTTTCATTTTGCAATTGATTTAAGACAACACCAATGTAAAAATAGTAATTTATGTAATAATAATCTGTATTATTCGCATACATTTCTATTTTTTATGAGAATCTACCTATAAATAGACTCCATTCAGGTCTGGGCATAGCAAAAATAATCCGATAAACTTAGCCTCCTTACTTGTACACCGCGCACTTAAGCTCAATTATTTAATTATCAAAAATTGCTTTTCAAATATATTTTATGTTCCATTTTCAAGGTTGTGAAACCTAAACCTGTCCTGCCTTGCCATTTTTCCCCATTCACTATAATTTACTCTAATTAATATTTCAATTTTGAAATAAATTCACCATTGATATCATATATTATAAGATCAATAACTACGGAGTTTTCATCAGTCCAATTTATCTCTAAAACACCGAAATTTTTACCATCGAATAATTGTCCAACCCTATGTATATTTTTTTCTTCAACTCCTTTGTAGTTATGAGTCATGCCACTTGAAGTAAATTCAATAACTTTTAAATTATCATCAAAATCAATCTTTGAAAATTCTGCAAAATGCCTATCTCCACTTAAGATAATTGGGTTCTTCACCTTGCTTGATTTTAATAAGTCTATAAATCTTTTCCTTTCATTTGGGAAATTACCCCATTTTTCAAAAATATGTTCATCCGGAATAATTTGTATTCCACTTACAAAGATGTTTATCTTGGCATCACTATTTTTAATCTCATTTTCTAACCATAACCATTGCTCCTGACCTAAAACCGTTCCGGTAGAATCAGGAATATACCAATTTTCATGCTCATTATCTAAAGTTAATTCAGTTTTAAATGTTCTGTTATCTAGCATGAAAAATTCTATTTTTTTATTACTTTCACCCAATTCGTAAGATGTGTAAATCCCTTTGTGATTTCTGATTGCAGAAGATTGAGGGATATCAAAGAAATTCATGAACTCTTCTTTACTTTCTTCTTTTAATATGTATTCATTTCCACTATCTCTAGCCCCATAATCGTGATCATCCCAAATGCCTATTACCGGAATTGTTTTAATGAAATTTTGATAAAAACTATTCTTTTTAAGGGTACTATAATTCAATTTCAATATATTTCTATCTTCTGTATCAGAGTATATATTATCACCACCCCAAATCCATAAATCCGGTTTCTCTTCCGATATTTTACCCCAAAACCCTTGGTATAAATTTTGCTTACATCCGGAACCAAAAGCAATTCTTTGAATGACCTTGTTTTTAGAAGGCAATATATGCTTATTATACACCAGTTCAGGTGTGGTTTTATCACAAGAAAAAATAGTAATTG
>JALVAD010000049.1 GCA_027011385.1 Saprospiraceae bacterium
ATATAGTTGTACAAGATTCGGGTTTTTACTCAGGGTATTCTGGGGTTTATAAATCAAGATTTTCTTATTTTAAATCAGATGGCACAAAATTTTTTACTAAACTTTTTGATGGGCTTAATACCGGTAGGGTTTTTATAATGAAAGGTGGGAATAAAGTGTTTGTCGAACTTGGCAGTGAAGATGAGATAAAGTTTATTTTATATGATAAAAAAGGAAATATTTTAAAAGAGATCGATAATGAGGAAGTATATATTCTTACAGATAATAAGAATGAAACAATATATATTCAACCAGACGGGAATAATGATAAATTGCAGATTATCAATTCCAATATTGATCAAATAAAGATTTTGAAATTTCCAGACAGGGTGTGGTTAAGAAATTTTTCGCCTGATGGAAAATTCTTTACCGCACGATGTTTGGACTCGCTAATGGTGTATAATCGTTACGGAGATTTTCAATGGGGTCTTAAATATAAAAAGCAAAATATTTATGTTTTTGCAAACGGCCGAAAATACTTCGAGAAATATCCTTTTCCAAAAGGAATAATGGAAATTAAAGAAACGGACACGCATAAAACCCTATACATAATTGACGGAGTGTATTTTAAAGATAAAAAATATCCAATTTACAAAAGCGGCGTAGTTGCAAATTCAGAAATTATCTGGGTTTCGTATTATGTTGATAAACTTCAAGTATTCAATTTTATTAGTGAAGAGGGACAAATTATTAATGATTATACTTTGCCTTCAAATACTTATACACACGAGATATCATTTAAAAGAGAACATGGAAAATATGTTGCTATAGTTAAAGCACAAGAAAAATGAAAAGAAGTATTTTTGCAATTTCAATCGCCATCCAATTTATTAGCACTGGAGTAATCTTTTCCCAAAATAAACTGCCAGACCCAATAACAAAAAGCATTGATCCCGAGAACGCATATATCATATCAAGCGATTTTGGACCTAGAAATGATATAAATAGCTCAGGACATCAGATATCAGTATTTCATTACGGTATTGATTATCCACGTAAAGAGGATAAAAAGGCATACGCAGTTGAGGATGGTGAAATTAGAGACTTTGGACAATGGACACAGAATTATGCCTATATAAGGATAGCAGGAAATCATACATGGAGATATATGCATGTCGAGACTTCTCATTATACATTACCTAATCAGACAATTCCCATATGGGAATATAGTCCAGATTTTTTTGGTTCACTTGCAGAGGGTGATGATTTTATTTTTTTAAGGGAACCTATTGAAGGAGAATATGGTATTTATGAAACTATCAGTGTTCTCGGCACTAGTCATTATGACGGAGGTGGAGGTTTATACATTATTGATCCAGAAACTGGTGATGTACCTATCTTAACAACTTCTGTTAATCAAAAGCAATGGATGTTCGTTGCACGAGATTATCCCCCGTCTGGTTCTAATAATGGGGATCATTTACATTTAGGTGATAATTATCATATTAATAGAAATCCTTATAAAACAGTTGTTTATAACGATGAACATCCACCTGATATTGAATATTCGGAACTTAAATTTATAAAAAATAACATTGCGACAAAATTTGATGACAATATTATTTTTGGAAACCCTATAATTCTTGAATCCCTGATTGATACTCGCAGAATAAAAGATAATAATCAAGATTTCAATGATCAGGATATGGATTATTATCGGGTAACAGCAACATCGTTAAACTATGATAATAAATTCTTCTCAGATTATTTAAAATATACAGACGGAATCGGAGGTTTAGAACATAATGTTGATTTATATAATAATGTAAATATTATAGAAAGTACAGATCCTGATGAATATAAAAAAGCTACTGATAATGGAGTATATCCTTGTTTTAAAAAAGTTAGCCTTGACTACTTCAAACTTCACTGGCCGTCAACTGAAAGCACTGTAACCGGTCAACCCAAAGCGTACGTAAATCAAAGAGCAAAATACCCTGACGGGGAATATACCGTTGAGTTTATGGCGCAGGATATTAGCGGCAATCAAAAATCTATAGATAAAACCGTAGAACTTGACAATTTTTGGCCTTACGTGTCGAAAGTGGAGATAGAAAGCGGTAAAATATTTTATTCCTCAATTATAAAATATGAAGATCCTGATGTGCCCGATGATTATAATCAAGGAAAATGGGTTCGTCAAGATGCTGCATTTTCCCCCGAATGTGCTGATTTTCAAAACGATTTGAATTTTTATATAACTGCTAGCGAACCACTTACCGCTATGCATTTGGAAATAAGAGAAATTGATGAATACGGTCAACCTATTTTTTCCTCGGATCTTCAAAAATTTTTCAATAGTCCGACTGTATGGTCAACAAGTATTTCGAAAGAGGATTTGCATACAATTTTTTCACTTGGTGAAACCTACTATTTACGTATTTCAGGAACTGATTATGCCGGAAACAATATTATGTCTCTTGGCCTTCACGAAAATGGGAGCAGTCTGCCTGTTCACATGTATCCATATCGTGATACTAATGGCGATTGGACTTGGCTTCCTCCTTTGAATGATCATGATCATCACTTTTCTTTTTGTAGTCAGGATATGTTACGAGCAATTTTTACTTTAGAAAATGCGAATGGTAATAAGAAAAATACAGCAAATGACGATCCTCTTTACGGATATTCACCTTTAGCAATTAACTTTCAAGATATTTCAACAGGGAATCCACAAAATTGGACTTGGGATTTTGGTGATAACTCGTTACCTGTAAACGAGCAAAATCCTCAACATACCTTTGTAAACGAAGGCGATGAGCCCATTCAATACAACGTTACGTTAAAAGTTTGTAATGAAGTTGATTGCGATATTACAATGAAAAGCAAAGTTATCACTGTATATCCCGAAGGTTATAATGATATTCCAATTGCCGATTATTCTTATACGCAACAGACATTTTCTTCTCCTTATTATGTCGATTTTTATAACTATTCCATTGGCAATATTAACAGGTACCACTGGTATTTTGGAGACGGCACTGATTCATTTGACGAGAATCCTGAAACACACCAATATAGCAGTCCTGGTATATATTCCGTAGAACTCATTCTAAACGAGAATACATCTTATGAAACATCATTACAGCAACAGGTTGAAGTACTTGAAGGCTCTTCTGATTTTTCGCCGATTGACTTTGAATGGAAATGTCTTGCCAATTTTGACAATCCTTTCAACAGTGAAGGTCTAATTGGTGAACTGATTGATTTTAAAAGCAATGATAATTTTACAAATGCATTTTATGATTGGGATATGGGCGATGGAAGTAGATGTTATACTAGTGATCCTTCACATGCATATTTATCATCGGGTACCTATGCAGTTACATTAAAGATTAGGGATTTTTATGATCAGTTATTAGGAGAAAAAACAAAAATGATTACAATTTTACCGAAAAACGAACCAATTCCTGCTGCTGAAAATGAAATACAGTTTAATGTAGGATCGATAAATGATATTGAACTTCTTGATAATGAAGATTATTTATTTGTTGTCACGAATCATGATAAAATTCACCTTTATCAATTCAATAATACTTCTTCTAAATGGGATGAATATTCTTACCAACCTATTATTGATGTGGGTCAACGAGTTGATAATATTAGTGTTTCTGGTAATTTAATGTTAGTAAGTTGTCCGCTTTCAAATAGCTACAGTGGTGTTGTTTATTTTTATAAAAAAATTAATAATATTTGGGTAAAGCAAAATCAAGAATTGGTTCCTGATCAATATTGGCTAAGGTTCGGCCAGTTTATGGATATGGACGACGGAAATGCTTTATTGTCTTCTTTTAATGAACAAGGTGTACAATATCAAATTTCATTTTGGGAGTATAATAGCAACCAGAATATGTGGCAAAAGATTTCTAATAAATATACTATACATCATCCCTGTCCACCTAAAATAAGTATTAAAAACGGTTTTGCAATTATAAATTCTAAGGTTTTTGTAAAAGAAAACAGTGGTTGGACAAACATTGCTGACGGAATTAACTACAATGCAGATTATCTTACTAAGGGCGGCACGGAAACTAATTCTTTAAATAGCATATATGTTGCATCGTCGGTGCAAAATTTGGAATCACCCTATATAAAATTATTTGTAAATAATGGTCAATATCTTGAAGAACTACCTGATTTAAAATTATCAAGCGAAGAAACGTCATTTGCCTCGAGTTTAGCAATGGATAATAATTATTTAGTTTCAGGTAATGATGGTTACTATCCAAATTGCAATAGCAATATTTTGAATAGTAGCGGATCCGCTGTTTTATAT
>JALVAD010000050.1 GCA_027011385.1 Saprospiraceae bacterium
AAACCCTTCCAACTTGATCAAAATATTGAATATCTAAACATGATAAAAGAGGCTACTCTTAGAATTGAAAATGTTGTTCATCAATTATTGGATTTTAGTAGAAAACAAGATGTGATTTTTGAAAAGAAAAATCCGGTAGATATATTAGATGATACGATAAATCTTATTAAATACAAGATGGATAATAATAATATCAAGATAAAATTTGAGATATGTTGTACCCATCAGATAAATGCAAGCATTAACCATTTGGGGCAAGTATTTTTAAATTTATTTCTTAATTCTATTGATGCTATAGAAGAAAAAAAACTAAAAGAACCAGCAACCAAAGGAGAAATACAAGTGAAAATCGAATGCATAGACCAAAAGTCCATTATTAAAATAATAGATAATGGTATCGGTATAAAAACAAAGACACAGAGCAAGATTTTTGACCCTTTTTTCACAACAAAAAAAGTTGGAAAGGGTACAGGATTGGGACTTTATGTGTCTTATGATATAGTAAAACAACACGGAGGGCATATTTTTTTTAATAGTGAATTTGGGGAAGGAACGGTATTTATAATAGAATTGCCGATTGTATTAACAGACAAAAATGATATTAAAAAATGAAAATATTTGTAGTTGATGACGAGAGAATTATTCGAGTCACTTTAGCTGATGACCTTAAGGATGAGGGATATAGTGTTTTGGAATTTGCCAATGCCAATGCAGCATTATTGCATATGAAAGAAGTAGAGCCTGATATTGTCATAACAGATTTGAAAATGCCGGGTTTAAATGGTATCGATTTTCTAAAAAAGATTAAAGAATATAATAAAAATATTCATGTTATTATGATGACTGCTTTTTCTACAGTAAATACTGCTGTAGAAGCGATGAAACTAGGTGCTTACGATTATGTCAGAAAGCCATTTAACAATAATAAAATACTGATAATAGTCAAAAGACTTGAAGAGCTAATCAAGGTAAAAAGAGAAAACAGATATTTGCGTTCAGAGATTCAACCAAAATTTGATTTTTCATCATTTGTAGGCAGTACTCCAAAGGTGAAAGAGATGTTTGAGCATATCAAAATAATAGCCAATAAGGAAACATCTGTTCTTATCACCGGTGAAACAGGAACAGGTAAAGAATTGCTGACAAAGATTATCCATTTTAACTCAAATAGAAAAAAGAATCCTTTGATAAAAGTCAGTTGCGCGATATTGAGCAAGGAGATATTCGAAAGTGAATTATTCGGACATGTCAAAGGAGCTTTTACAGGAGCAGATAGTGCCCATACCGGAAGATTTGAACTCGCAAATACAGGTACTATTTATCTGGATGATATTGATGATGTGCCAATGGATATGCAAGTAAAACTACTGAGAGTTCTCGAAGAAAGAGAATTAGAGAAGGTTGGAGACAATGAAGCTATAAAAATAGATATTAGAGTAATCGCATCGACAAAAAAAGATTTAATGCAATTGGTCAATGAAGGCAAATTCAGAGAAGATTTGTACTATAGGCTAAACGTATTTCCAATAAATATTCCTCCATTGAGAGAGCGGAAAAAAGATATCATTGAGATGACAAAACATTTTGTTTCTGCATTCTCCCCAAAAGAAATAATTCACATTGAAGATGAAGTTTTTGATATTTTAACAAGATATCCTTTTCCCGGAAATGCTAGAGAATTGCGAAATCTTTGTGAACGGCTTGTATTACTATCAAAAGACAATACAATCAATAGTTCAATTATTCCTCCTGATATAAAATACCCTCAAGAAAGTATATCTTGTACTTCATTTGAAGACAAATCTCTCAATGAGATTTTATCTGAAGTAGAGCATAATGCCATTCTTAATGCTTTGGAAAAATGCAATGGTAATAAAGCTCAAGCAGCAAAACTATTAGGATTACCGGCTTCTACATTAAAAACCAAAATATCTAAATTTTAACCCTTATTTATGCCATTTTAATAGACGGTGGTTCGACGATTAGACGGTGGTTCGACGATTATTTTGTTGGCTTATTCAAGGGGAAAATACGAATCAAAATTAATAGCTCAGATAAACTTATATTTATTAATGAGTTATAAAACAAGCACAAAACACATCTATTTTTTCTATTGTTTTGGTATGCATATTGCGATTGATTGTAATGAATTTGAAACAATTTTTTTTGAAATAAAACTTAATAAAATGAAAAAGTTACAATTAAACGCTTTAATGATTTTAATGTTTGGACTAATGATGATGTTTGTTAGTTCTTGTGGTGATGATAACCCACCTGTAGACCCGGGAACAAGTACAACTGAATTATTAGCAAAAAAATTCACTTCTGCTCCAACATTGGATGGTACAGTAGACGAAATGTGGAAAACTTGTCAAACCCTAACTGGAACAGCTATAGTTCCTGATGCAGGTTCAAGGGGATCCGCTGACTTTAATGGTGATGGTTCTAATGATCCTGTTGGAGTATTTGATCCATATACAGGAGAAAGCAATAATTTCAATTTGCGAGCCGGTACATTTGGAGAAAGAATTTACTTTTTATTGGAATGGGATGATAAAGAAGACAGCAAAGACAGACAATCTTGGTATTTCGATTCATCTTCAAAAAGATGGAAAGGACAGCATAAATATGCCAATACAAAGGACGATAAATTCTATGAAGACAAATTTGCATTCCTTTGGGCCGCTACAGATGTTGCAGGATTTGCTGCTAATACTTGCTATGCAACATGTCACCAAGGATTGGCAGTAACAGATCCAAGTCAAAAATCTTCAAGGCATTATACCAACAATCCGGGGGAACTTGTGGATATGTGGCATTGGAAAAGAGTAAGATGCTCTGTTGAGCCAACAACACTTGATGATCAAAGAATGATTTATAAAAAACATACAGGGAATGCAGATGTAAACGGTAGAACAGGAGATGCAGGTGACAAAGGATACCATGGAAATAGTCAAAAGTTGCCTTTGGATGGAACCGGCGAAGAGGTATCAGTTCCAAAATATATCATACCTAATGGTACTGATTATTTCTGGATTACTAAAGATCAAATTGACAATGGTACTGCAAAATTGGTAACAGGAGTTTCTTCTGATGGTATTTTGTCATATGATGGTGGTTCAATCAATCCGGCAGACGGAGGATATGAAAGCAAAACAGGAAATAAAAGATTTCCAAGTGTTTATCTAGAGAATTTTACCGGTAGCAAGGCAGATATAGCAATCGCTTCAAAACACACAGATAAAGGTTGGGTTTGCGAATTTTCAAGAGCACTTGATACAGGACATTCTGATGATGATGTGAAATTTGATACATCAAAAGAATTTCCATTTGGAATGGCAATATTTAATAATGCTGCTATTGCTCATGAAATCAAAACTAATTTGGTTTTAAAATTTGAAAAATAATAATTGGAATTCAATAAATAGTTTATAGGCTATTAACTCTATCCGGCCATCAAGATATAGTTGTGAGGATAGTATATGTTCAAATACTTTTAAGGAGTTTATTGTATTTGATCATATATACAATCGGTAAAAAGCCGGATAGAGTTTTTTAGATGTTTATCTCAAAATAAAATAAAATGATAAATTTTAAATCAATAAAATTATTAGCTTCTATTAGCTTTATGCTGTGTTTGTTATTAACATCTTGCGAATGGAAAGAATATGATGTAAATGTTGATAATATAGAAAATGTAAGTTTTTCGCAAGACATCTTACCTATATTTAATCAAAGTTGCAATACAATAGGCTGTCACAGCAATGCAGGAGTAGCACCTAATCTCTCACCTGAGAATGCTTTTCAGGATTTGAGAAACAAAAATATGATAGATCTTGATAATCCCATCAATAGTATTCTTTACAAAAGGATGATAGATGTACAGAAACCAATGCCGGTGACAGGTTTATTGTCAGAAAAAATACAGAAAACAATTTTGGTTTGGATTGAAGAGGGAGCAAAAGACAATTAACATAACAAATAAATACAAATTTATGAAAAAATTATTATTGATATTTTTAAGCTTTTACTTTTTGTATTCAACCCCTATATTCGCACAAGATGATCTATTGGATATATTGGATTCAGAAGTAGTAGAAGAGCCTGAAATAGTGACTGCAACATTCAAATCCACAAGAATTATCAATGGACATTCTATAGAAAGAATGGTAAAAAGACAATTGGATTTTAGAATCAATCACCGTTTTGGACAGCTAAATGAAGGTGGATATTCGATTTTTGGACTTGATAACGCATTGATTAATTTCTCCTTTGATTATGGGATAAATGATTGGCTAATGATAGGAATCCGAAGAGGAACAAATAAAAAAGTGTATGATGCCTGTTTAAAATTTTCTCTTCTAAGACAGATTAGAGGCGTAAAGGTAATGCCAATAGCTTTATCTTATTATACAGATTGGTCTTTAAAGACTTTGCGAGGTTTGTATGATCTCCCTGATATGCATAATGCTAAATGGAAAGAGATTACACCTCGGTTTGCTTATACACATCAGCTACTGATAGCAAGAAAATTCAATGAGAAATTTTCTCTCCAAATATCACCTACCTATGTGCACAGAAATCTTGCAAATAAAGGAGAGAAGAATGATATCTTCGCCTTTGGATTTGGAGGAAGATACAAATTTATACGTAGAGTTGCTTTAACCTGGGAAGTCTTTTACACAAATCACGTAACCAAAGACAATGCTTACCAATATCCCTTAGCCTTGGGTTTTGATATCGAAACAGGAGGTCACGTCTTCCAATTATTTTTTACGAATTCACGTGCTATGGTCGAAGATGGTTTCATCGGAGAGACTACGTCAAATTGGCTTGATGGAGGAATATTTTTTGGTTTCAATATGTCACGTGTTTTTGCCGTAGGAATAGGAAAACATAAAGAATAATATTAACAATAATTAAATAGATAAAGTAATGAAAAATATAATAATAATCGCGGTATTCTTTTGTGGATTTATTACCCAAATAGAAGCGCAAAAGTATATCACTAAAAATGGCAAAATTGAAATTTTCTCTGAGACACCACTATTTGTGATTGATGGTGTAAATAAAAAAGTAGCCAGTATTCTCAATGCCGCAAATGGAAATGTAGTAGCTTCTACTCTTATTAGGTCTTTTAGATTTGAAGAAGCACTGGTCGAAGAACATTTTAATGAAAATTATCTTGAACCTCATAAATATCCAAAAGCAATTTTTAAAGGAAAAATAATTGATTTTGATAAGGTAAATCTGAAAAAAGATGGTACTTACAATATAAAAATAGCAGGAAAATTAACAATTCACGGACAAACCAGAGATATTGAAGAACCCGGAAAAATTATAATTAAAAATGGTAAGATTTCAGCAATAACTCAATTCAATGTTTCTCTTAAAGAGTATAAAGTAAAAATAGAAAAGAATTATAAAAAAGCAATCAAAGATAATATTTTACTAAAAATACATTTTGACTATAAGTTTTATAAATAGTTTTAAATTGATTATCAGCGCGTAATAGCTAATAATTATGTAGGCAGGATATTTGAATCAAATTGATATAACTTATTTTACTCTGCTGTGTAATAGCATGGTGAGGAAATATATTTGCATTTAAAAAATAATAATAAAATGAACAAGACAATCAAAAACATATTGATATTAGTAGCAATTGGAATAATCGTTGGTTTAGCAATGGTATATTATGTATTTAATAAACCTCATAGAGATATAGAAGGAGAAAAACCGGCTTACAAAGTTGAAGCACAGAAATTTTTTGCCGAATATAGCAAGGATGAAATAGCAGGAGATGAAAAATATGGTGATAAAGTAGTTGAAGTTACTGGGAAGATAGTTGATATAACGAAAGAAGGAAAAGATATCTCTATCGTATTGAACGATGAGATGGAAGGTATAAATTGTGCTTTAAATATCGAGACAATCAAAAACAACAAGGATAGAATTGATAGATTAAAAGTCGGTGACACAGTCTCTCTTAAAGGTAAATGCGATGGAATTGATATGATTATGGGAATAGTCATGACACAATGCTACATTGTTGATAAATGATTTGTTTGTGATATATTCATTGAAAGCCTTGATTTTATAATCAGGGCTTTCACTTTATAGAATATTGAAATACATCCTAACTTGGATTATTCAAATAAATCAATATCGGTAATAATCGGGTTTAAATGGTCCTTTTACCGGTACATCAATGTATTTAGCTTGTTCTTCCGACAATTCTTCCAGCTCCACTCCTAGTTTTGCAAGATGAAGTTTTGCTACTTTTTCATCCAAATGTTTTGGAAGTACATAAACCTTATTTTCATATTTTTCAGAACTATTGAATAGCTCCAACTGCGCCAATACTTGGTTTGTAAATGAATTGGACATCACAAATGAGGGGTGTCCTGTCGCACAACCAAGATTGACCAATCTGCCTTCTGCCAAAACAATTATATCTTTTCCGTCTATGGTGTATTTATCAACTTGAGGTTTGATATTCACTTTTGTATCGCCATAATTATCGTTTAACCAAGCCATATTTATTTCATTGTCAAAATGACCGATATTACAAACTATCGCCTTATCTTTCATCATTCTGAAATGTTCTGCATCTATAATATTGAGATTTCCGGTTGCAGTAATGACTATATCTGCTTCTGCAATTGCATTTGACATTTTTCTTACTTCATATCCTTCCATTGCAGCTTGTAGTGCACAAATAGGATCGATTTCCGTAACTATCACTCTGCATTGTGAGTTTTTGAATGCTGCAGCAGTACCCTTACCTACATCTCCATAACCTGCTACGACTACCACTTTTCCTGCTAACATCAAATCGGTAGCTCTACGGATAGCATCAACTGCAGATTCACGCGTTCCGTATTTATTGTCGAATTTTGATTTTGTGACGGAGTCATTTACATTGATTGCCGGTATTGGCAGCGTTCCGTTTTTTTCTCTTTCGTACAATCTGTGTACACCCGTGGTAGTTTCTTCGGATAGACCTCTAATATCTTCTACCAATTCCGGATATCTATCCAAAACCATATTTGTCAAGTCACCACCATCATCAAGAATAAGATTTAATTTCTTCCCTCCATCAAAAGCGTCTAATGTCTGTTCAATACACCAATCGAACTCCTCTTCAGTCATCCCTTTCCACGCATAAACAGGTACTCCTCTTTCTGCTATAGCTGCTGCAGCTTGATCTTGAGTAGAGAAAATATTGCATGACGACCAAGACACCTCAGCTCCAAGTTCCAATAAAGTCTCGATTAAAACAGCGGTTTGAATAGTCATATGCAGACAACCTGCGATTCTTGCTCCTCTCAATGGTTTGTCAGCACCAAACTCTTCTCTCAATGACATCAATCCGGGCATTTCAGCTTCCGCAAGTTCTATTTCTTTTCTTCCCCATTCAGCCAAATTAATGTCTTTTACTTTAAAAGGTAGCTTACCTGTTTTTAAATTTATATTATATTCTTCGATATTTTTAGTCATTTTTTTCAAATTTTTTGCAAAGGTAATGTTTTTTATTTAAATAACTCCTCCAACCCGGATATTTTCATAGGTACTATCTTTGCCTTGCCTATACTTTCCAATGCTATAAAATCAATTTTATCTCCGGCTCTTTTCTTATCTTTATGCATTGCATCGATTATATTATCTTTTGAAATATGTGTTTCCGTTGGCAAACCGGCAGATTTTAGCGAAGCTATAATATCATTGACTTCATTTGTGGACAAAAGCCCTAATTTATAGGATATTTTAGCTGCTATGACCATACCAATACTCACCGAGTACCCGTGTTTAATTCCGCTTAATTTTTCAATGGCATGACCAAATGTGTGTCCAAAATTCAGTTTTTTCCTCTCTCCTGATTCCTTTACATCCCTGTTGACAATATCCACTTTTACTTTTGCTTGATTGAACAAAAATTTATCAGGTACATTTTCTTTATTCAAATAGGCTTTTGGTTTTTCGAGAAAAGCATAGAACTGTTTTTTATCATCAATTAAAAAATGTTTTAATGCCTCTCCCATTCCACTAAAATATTCTTCATCCGGAAGTGTTTTTAGAAATGATGAATCGATTAATACAAATTCCGGTTGATTAAAAGTGCCTATCATATTTTTGAATCTATGGTAATTTACTCCATTTTTACCACCGATAGATGCATCTACCATAGCTAATAGTGATGTAGGAATAAAACCGAATCTTATACCTCTCATAAACGTTGATGCAGCAAAACCTGCAATATCAGTTACCATTCCACCACCAAAACCAACTATGAAAGATTTGCGGTCTGCTCTCAGCCCAATTAACTGCTCATAAATAGAATCCATAGTTGAAAGATTCTTGTTTTTATCTCCATGCTCTATTACAATTAGCTTTTTGTCATTCAAAAATCCTCCATAGATTTTAGCCAAATTATCATCGGTGATAAAAATAGCATCATCGGGGATTTCTACCTTTTGAGAGATTATATCGTATTGCCCAAATACAATTTCAGACTTTTTATTCTCGCTTTTAACTTCCAATCTATGCATATTTTTTATTTATATCCGCAAATATACTATCTTTGTACATCATTCAATAAAATAAATTAAAGATGAGACAAATAATAGCTCTAATAATACTTTTTATATCTATCAACATCAATGCACAGAGGATAGAAATACCAAAATCCTATTCTAATCTGAGGTATAATGACGGCAAACTCCAATTTCATGATGATGTCAAGAATATATGGATTGATGAAGTTGTGAAAACTCCAAAATATAGTTTCACGAAATTTACAGCTGAACCCATAGGTACTGAAACAGGAATTAGATTCGACTTCAAAGACACAACTTTTAGTGGAAAGATATATTATGGTCTTATAAAATACGATGGGATACAAAACCCTCAACCGGTATTTTTTAAGAAAAATTCAAAAATTAAGAAAGGAAAAGCCAAAATAAATATCATCAAAAGACTATCGGGTAAATACGACTTTCTAGATTGGGAAGAAACCGGAATGTTGACTCTAGGATATCGAATTATTGAAGATGACGGTACTATCATATATGATGGTAGAGTCAATCTCAAAGGAAAAGGGCCATTTAGTCCTGATATTACTATAATAGAAGGTCCGTTTATCACATTGCAAAAATCAAACAGGGTATCTATTAGTTTCAAAACTAATGAAGAAGCAATTTGTAGTGTTGAAGTGGATAATAAAATTTACAAAGACGAAAGACCTACTACTAACCATTTGATTCATATTATAGGCCTTGAACCATATTCCGAGTACAATTATACGGTAAAATACGGTGATTGGGAGGAAAGTTATTCATTTAGAACTGCAAGACAAAAGGGGGCGAGAAGACCATTTACTTGGGCTTATGCCAGTGATAGCCGTTCAGGTGCAGGAGGAGGAGAAAGAGATGTTTACGGTACAAACCACTATATAGTAAAGAAAATGATGACTCTTGCCAAAGCCAAGGGAGCTGATTTTTTCCAATTTACCGGAGATGAAATAAATGGTTACAATATAAGTAAAGATAAGCATAATTTAGAATATATCAATTTTAAACATGCATTGGAGTATTTTGCAAGATATGCACCTGTCAATGTTGCTATGGGTAATCATGAAGTATTGATGAGATCGTTTCCCAAATGGATTTCAATGGATAGATTTCCTTTCAACAAATGTTCCGCAGAAAAAATATTTGCAGATAACTTCGTGAATCCACTAAATGGTCCTGAAAGTGAAGATGGCGCATATTACGATCCAAGTGGAAACTCCATAGATTTTCCTTCTTATAAAGAAAATGCATATCACTATACATACGGAAATATGGCTATGATAGTACTTAATTCAAACTATTGGTACGCTCCTTCAAGCAAGATAAACGAGCATTCCGGCAATCTCCACGGCTATATAATGGACAATCAATTGAAATGGCTAAAAGAAACCATAGCAAAATTTGAAAAAGATAGTGATATTGACCATATCTTTGTAACTCTTCACACACCTGCATTTCCAAATGGAGGACACTCCAAAGACGATATGTGGTATGGAGGCAATAATGATAAACGTGCTTATGTTGCGGGTAAAGCAGTGAAAAAAGGAATAATAGAAAGAAGAGACGAGATTCTTGATATCCTTATCAATCATTCAAAAAAATGTGTTATGATGTTAAATGGAGATGAGCACAATTATAACAGAATGGTTATTGATAGTACAATGAATATGTATCCTAAATCTTGGGATAAACCAAAATTGAAGATATCAAGACCTTTTACACAAATCACTAATGGAGCAGCCGGAGCACCCTACTATTCTCAAGAGAAATTGCCTTGGAGTGACCATGTTAAGACGTTTTCTACTCTCAATGCTTTGATGCTTTTCAAAATTGATGGTAAGAAAGTTTATCTTGAAGTTGTAAATCCAGATACTTTTGAGTTGATAGAAAAGGTATGTATAAGGTAAAGTTATCTTTCAGCGAGTTGAACTAACAGAAGTGAATAAAAAATGAATATCGAACAAGGATTAACGAACGCTGATTTTAGAAGTAAATCTGAAATCGTTAATCGGTGTTCCTTGTTCTCCAATCAAAAAGTATGAATAATACCGAAAAGATAAAAACAACTATCGTTTCTGATATCACTCATCAATATAAAATCGCCATGCGCAGAAAAAATCATCAGGGTGTGGATCAGGAGGGCAAGAAACTACCATTGTCTTTATCCTAGGATCTATTGTCTCGGCAAAAGTAGTATATTCTACTAGTCCACCTGATTTACAGGGATAATCCGCAAGCCCCTTTCTTTTTCTAGCTAACTGAACCCTGCATTCTATCATTTTGAATAAAAAGCTATTTGGAGACTCATCGATGATATCTTGTTTATTGACATAATTATAAAGTCTGTACTGTAAGGCTTTTTTCAATCCTTCTATTCCTGGAAATTCTCCCAGCCCCAGTAGTTTTTTAATTGTTCTAGCTTCAAATGGAGAAAAATGTGCCCAGGTGGAATCATTTGCCCTTTTGGCATCATTCATCCCTCTTGTGAATTCTATTGCTTGAAACCAAATCCCGTCGTTTGCCAACCAATTGACAGAAGCCGCATCTCTCAATTTTTCTAATTTTTCTTTTGGTAAGTCCAACATTTGTTTTGGGATACCATCATCCAATTCAAATCCGAGTACTTTGCTCATCCTTCTCATCTGTACTTCAAACGATCTTCTCCAAGCGGAATCCAATATCTCAAATGCTTTTTCTCTACCAAATTGATGCTCTGCTTCTGAGTACCAAAATGCGTGATGCATCATAGTACGGTGCATAAAATCAAACATCATTTCTGCAATTCTCTTCTTTTCTTCCATTTTGTATTAATTTATTATCACTTACACTTAAAAAAATGATATAATTACATTTTATCATAAACTATTTTCAATATACCGTTTACTTTCTCTTCAGTATTAGTCATAATATCATTTCCTTTCTGGATGATATCACTCACAAAAGTTTCATCCTTGAGATCTTTACAATTTATTTTTACATTCATAAATGCACCTTCTACCGCAGTTCGCACAGCCAATGCTCCTACTCCTGCATCTGAAACGGAATTGGGATTACCTTCTTTTGCCATATACTCCAATAAATCCAGAGTCTCAAAAGATGTTTTCATCACATCAAATGGTATCATTATAGCATATTTTGTCGCTTTTGTCAAGGCATCGCTTCGGCTTTTCTTTTCCTCATCAGTTGATTTTGGCATCCTAATAGCATTCATTATTTTATTGAAAGCATTGGTGTCTTCATCCACTAAAAACAATAGTTTGTCTTTAAGTGCTTGTCCTTTTTGAGCCCATTCTGAAAACTCTTCCCATCTATCGTCCCAACCTCTTTTGTGAGCGGAAAGATTGGCGACCATTGTGCCCAATGATGCACCCAGTACTCCTGAATATGCAGCGATACTTCCTCCACCCGGAGCGGGACTTTCTCTCGAAGTTTCATCAGCAAATTCTTTTATACTAAGGTCTATTAATTTTTTATTTCCATCGTCTTCCAATAAGTATTCAATCACTTTTTTTCTTGGGTCAAATGGTTTTAATTCATCCAATCCCATTGATTTTATCGCTATAAATATGATATCTTCTTCCGGTATTCCTGTTGAACGCTCTTGTTTCTCCAAGAAATATCTACCTGCATCAATCAATACTTTCTTAGGTACCAGACCAATCAATTCACTACCGGTAACTCTCATTCCTCTATTTGTTGCGCTTTTTACTGTTTCCTCAAATGCCTTGTGCAATGGGGTTACTTTGATATCGGTGAGATTCATCGATACTTGTGCCAAACCATATTCTTCAATAAACCAACCAATAGCCTTTACAGACTTTAATGTTCCTGGTTCTCTAACTGCATTCCCCTCTGCATCTCGAACTATTTTGCCCGAAATGGGATTCCCCTCTCTTTTTATCCTGCCTTTTTCCCTTATATCAAATGCTACGGAATTAGCTCTCCTGGTTGAAGTCGTATTTAGGTTTACATTGTAAGCTACGAGGAAATCTCTTGCACCGATTACAGTCGCTCCTGATTTGGCATTAAATATAGCTTCCCCAAAATCGGGTAAAAGTTTTCCCTCCTTGAATTTTTTCTCAAGTCCTTCGTATTCTCCTGCACGGATTACAGCGAGATTTCTTCTTTCGGGGCTACTTGCAGCCTCTTCATATAGATATGTTGGTATATTGAGTTCTTCACCAACTCTTTTAGCAAGTTTTCTTGCAAACTCAACAGTCTCTTCCATTGATATATTTGCTATTGGTATAAATGGACAGACATCAGTAGCACCCATTCGGGGATGTTCACCTGTGTGTTTTGACATATCTATAAGCTCTCCTGCTTTTTTTATGGCTTTATATGCTGCTTCCACAACGGCATCAGGCTCACCAACAAATGTCACAACGGTTCTGTTCGTTGCGTGACCGGGATCAACGTCTAATAATTTTACTTTATCGGTATTCTTTATTTCTGCAGTTATCTTTTCTATGATGGACATGTCTTTTCCTTCACTAAAATTGGGTACACATTCTATGAGTTTCTTCATTTTATACTTATTTTTATAATAAATTAAAACAATACAATACGCAAAAGTGTACAAAAATTATATCATTTTTAAACTTTTTTCTAACTTTATGCAGCATTTAGAATGTTAATAACATCATAAGAGCAAGAAATAAATAAAAAGAAACTACACGATGAATAAATATTTGATTATTTTAGTTTTTATCCTAGGCTTTTTTTCATGTAGAAAGGACAAAGACATCATATCTACAACAGATAGTGAATACCCTGTGGAACAATATGTTATATCTTCGCTGAAAGGAAAAGTTATTACGGATAGAGATGTGCCCGTGAAGGGGGCTAAAGTGATGATTGGCACATATGTAAGTGAAACAGATTTTAATGGAATTTTCTATTTTGAAAATATCAAAGCAAATAAAGCAGGACAAACAATTACCGTTACAAAGGATGGATATGCAAAAGCCAATAAGGTATATTATCCTGAGTTAAATGCAACATCATATATCAAAATAATTTTAAATGCTGCAAGGAAAACCGCTATAATTAGTTCAAAAGATAAGGATAAAATAGTTGGTGATGAAATAAATGAAATTCAGATTACAGGCAATGATTTTATCAAAGATGGCAATGTTTTTTCTGGAGATATTATTATGCATTGGACTTTTGTAGCAGCAAAAGATGAAGCCCAAAATCAAGTAGGTGATCCTACCGGTTTTAATAAATACTTCAAACTAGTAGGATTAAATTCACTTGGCACTTTAGGGATTAATGTCACAGATGATAATGGAAATATTATTGAATTGAGTAAAGAAAATACTTTTGAGTTAAAATTAGGTATAGATAACAGTGTAAATTCTTTAGATGACCACATTCCACTTTGGAGA
>JALVAD010000051.1 GCA_027011385.1 Saprospiraceae bacterium
AAATATTTCAGATGTCCTTACCAAATTCAATATTGATTATAAGAAGAATCTTCTCGGTGAAAGGATGCCTACTACTCCGGCTCATTATGCATATCTAAAGATAGCAGAGGGATGTAGCAGAAGTTGTGCATTTTGCGCTATACCTCTAATGAGAGGAAAACACAAGTCCAGAGAAATAGAAGATATAGTATATGAAGCAAAAAATCTGGCAAAAAAAGGAGTAAAAGAATTGATTCTAATCTCTCAAGAATTAACATATTATGGCTTAGATATTTACAAAAAAAGAAATTTGAGCAATCTTTTGGACGAATTGGTGAAAATACAAGGTATCGAGTGGATTAGGCTTCATTATACTTATCCCGGTAGTTTTCCAATGGAATTGATTGATACAATGGCTAAATACGATAAAGTATGTAATTATCTCGATATTCCGCTCCAACACACTAGTGATTCTGTATTGAAAAGTATGAAAAGATTTGCTACTAAAAAAGATGCGATTGAAATAATTGACTATGCCAGAAAAAAGATTCCGGATATTGCTATCAGAACTACTTTTATCGTAGGATTCCCGGAAGAAACAGAAGAAAACTTTGATGAGTTATTGGAATTTGTAAAAGACATGCAATTTGATAGAGTGGGTGCTTTTGAATATTCACATGAGGAAGATACAAGTGCGTATTTGCTAGAAGACAATATATCTGATGAAGAAAAAAATCACAGGATATCATTATTGATGGAAGTTCAAAGAGAGATTTCGTATAATAAAAATATTGATAAGATAGATAGAGAGATGAAAGTCCTTATAGATAGGAAAGAGGGTGATTTCTATATCGGTAGAACTCAATATGATAGTCCGGAGGTAGATAACGAAGTCCTGATTGAAACTACAGAGCGTTTGCCAATCGGAGACTTTGTACAAGTAAAAATAACTGATGCTGAAGATTTTGATTTATATGCAAAAATATTAAAAACAAAAAAATGAATAATACAATTGTAATACTTGATGGAAAAGGAATGAACCCGGGTGATTTATCTTGGGATAAAATAAAAATACTTGGAAATGTAAAAATTTACGACAACACTCCCTATGAATCGATTGTTGAAAGGGCAAAAGATGCTGAAATAGTCGTAATAAATAAATCCAGATTTGATAGAGATACTATTTCCAAACTCCCAAAACTAAAGTTTATTTGTGAATCAGCTACAGGTTTTGACAATATAGACATTGGATTTGCCCAAGAGAAAGGAATTATAGTGAGCAATGTAAGAGATTATAGTACAAAATCAGTAGTTCAACATGTTTTTGCTCTGATGTTTGCATTGACCAATAAAGTAGAATACCACAGTAATGAGGCAAAAAAAGGCAGATGGGCGAATAATGATTATTTTACTTTCTGGGATTTTCCAATCAGTGAGATTTCAGGTAAAACACTAGGATTATATGGATTTGGTAAAATAGCCTCCGAAGTAGCTAAAATAGGTAATGCATTTGGAATGAGAATAATAGCAAATCGGAAGAATCCGACAAAGGGATATCCCACTTATGTGTCGCATGTAGATATAGAGGAACTTTTCAAACAAAGTGATATTCTTTCTTTACACACTCCTCAGACTAAAGAAAATTTTAACTTTATTAATAAAAATACTCTGGCACTAATGAAGAGTAATGCCATATTGATAAATACTGCTAGAGGTAAAATGATAAATGAAAAAGATTTAAAAAATGCTCTGGATAATAAAATAATCAAATCTGCCGGTTTGGATGTATTATCATCAGAGCCTCCTAATCCTGACAATCCTTTATTAGATTGTACCAACTGTATTATTACTCCTCACCAAGCTTGGGCAAGTGTTGAAGCGAGAAAGCTATTAATGGATGGTGTAATTAAAAATATCAGTGCTTTTTTAAAAGGAGCTCCTGCAAATACAGTAAATTAACCCGAATTATTCACCACTTTAATTTATATATTGGGCTATATTCTTGAAAATATATGTGTTCTGTTTGAAATAACAAAAAATTAATACCCCAAAATTGGGGTAACGTTTGCTTCCATCTTTATGCATCTGTTGCGTTACGAAACACTTGAAATATAATAATATATCTGCGTATTTCGATGCCTTACATCTACATAACTCCAAAAGCATGAATAATTCGGGTTAAATCTGTGCATAAAGAAAAAAGGAGATAAAAACTCATCTCCTTTTGTAGCCCGTAGGGGAATCGAACCCCTCTTACCAGGATGAAAACCTGGCGTCCTAGCCGATAGACGAACGGGCCATTTTACTAAAGCGATGCAAAGGTAAAACTAATATTTTTATTTTTCAAATAATATTAAAAAAAAAATAAAAATAATTATATACCCATCAAATCTCTAAGGAATCTCTTTCTAGAACTAAAAGTATCAAAAAGATTTTTTTCAATATTAAAAGCTATCTTTTTAGCATCAATTTTTCTCAAATGATACAATAGCTCTTTAACATATTCCGCACTCTTTTCACCAAAGTGAGATTCAAGATAATCGTGTATATGATTCAAATATAATTTTTCTAATTCTTCAGGACTATTATTAAAAATATCTATCTCGTATCGCTGAATCAATTCCATATCCTTTTTCTCATGAAGATATTTAATCAGTTCTTTTCTGTTGTTTGTCATTACAAGCCAGGTTAATTGATCTTCTTCATTTGCTTTTTCTTTAACCAACTTTGTTATTTTATTCAGCACTGATTTAGAAAAGGAGGAAATACTTTCCTTAGTTCTTTTTAAATACCGAAAATCACCTGTATTATCATATATATCGAAAGCGAGATACCCTACTCTCTCATAATCTTTAAGTATAAGAGAAATTCGAAGTTGACTATCCAAAAATAATCGTTTGCTTATAATTCCTTCAGAATAAAGTTCTTTAAGCAAATCTTCATGTTCAACTGAAAATCCTTCTTTTAGCATAAGATTTGACATCTCCATGAAATCTGCCATATCTTTGAAATACATTTTATACCAATCTTTTTCCAATTTCTCAAAGCGCTTTTTAAGACCGATATAAAATGAAATATAATATTTCTTTTGGAAATCGTCTCTGATTACCATTATCTTTTTCCTTAATACTTCAGTAAACTTATCAAAATCATCCTGTAGCGGTTTTGTAGCTAAAAATAAATGAATCAAATCATTCTTATTTTGATAAAAATAATAAGATTTTTCAATCATTTCATAGATGAATTCATAACCTTTTGTTTTCAATTCCGGTGCAAGTCCATCATCAAACATCATAAAGAATGAAGCATGAATATCAAACAGCAATTCGTTTAATTTATCATTATTAATCTTACTTGTAACATATGATAATTTATTTAGCAGATGTTTGATTATTTCAAATGCATCAGTAAACCTTTTAAGACTAATCTCATCCTTATATTGATTAATTAAATCTTTTGAAATATCTGTAAGTAAGGATATTTGTTGTCTAGTAAACTTAACATTTACATCTGAAGAAGGTGGTAATACTTCATCCAACAGACTACCATACGAACTTTGGATATTATTATCTTTCAGCTTATTCATAAAGAACGCTTCAAAAAACAATCTGAAATTTTTATCTTTTCCGGCATAAGCCTTAATAAATCCTTTTAGCTCATCTATTTCCAAACCTTTAATAATATCATTGAACCGGCTTTTATTTTTTCTTACTACTCTGGTTTTCCTTCGCTTTGGTTTCTCTACCAATTTATCAACCTTTTTTCTCACCTCCAATGCTGCTGCCATTAAATGAGGACAAGCTTTTTTTATTCTATAAGTATCACAGGTGCAATTTACGTCAACGATACTTTCCTTATTGAAACGCATCTCAACCTTATTGGAGTCTTTAAAAACTACAAGCACTTTACCCTTATACAACTCAGTAAACAAGGAAATCTCCTTGTTATCAATCATAGCTTCTCCTTTGACATACATGTCTTCCGTAAAAAAACTATCCAATTTAATAAATGGAATCAATAATCTCATTTTCACTTCAAATTTAGCAACCGTACAAAATTAACGTTTTTAGTTAAAATATAAGCTAATTTAGACAATATAGTTTAAAAAAATATCACTATATTTAATTAATTCAAATAGTTTGGGTTTAGGATAACTCATGTAAACCAATTACACTATAATGACTTATCAACCAAAATTAACAAAAAGTGTATTCATTGAAAGAATTCTAATTAAACAGTATTCTCAATTCTCTTTAATTTTTCTGAATAAAAAAATAAGAATTATTTTTTAAAGCCAGCTTCAGAG
>JALVAD010000052.1 GCA_027011385.1 Saprospiraceae bacterium
AAATGGACTATGCCTATTAGAAATTGGGGAGTTATTTTAAGTCAATTCTTGACTATTTTTAATGATAGATTTAATGTTTTTTAGATTTATTTCTATTTTATGTTTACACACTTTTTAGGATAGTGTCATTACGAAATCCAGTGAATAATGCTTTTTTTAATGCAGTTACTGTCAGTATCTCGTCCTTGAATTATGTTTTTTCTCGTAAATGGCTTCATCCAAATTTCTCTTTCTTTTTTCTATTTTTCTTCTTTCATACCTTGTTATATGTCCATTTCTATAGGCTTTGTTTTCGTATTTGACCAGACGATTCAATTTTCTTTTCAAATAGTTTTCCTCACTTCTAGTCAATTCCCCTGACCAAACCCCTTGGTCAATTCGTTTTCTGAATTCAATAATAGAATTTCTGTCATATTTGTATTTGTTTTTATAATGTCTGTGATGGTTATGGTGATAATAGTATCCATCAATAACATGGCAGACGATTTGTGCATTTGAACTTTGTAGAAAAAATGCAACAAGGATAAAACTTGCAAAAACACTTAAAACTTTCATAATATTCGATTTTAATTTTATAAAATAGATCTGTTTCATTGCAGACTAAATACACTAAATAGACGAATAAAATCGCTATTAGTTAAAAATGAATAGTGACTTTAAGATTTTTTTAACACTATCCTTGATTTTGATATTCATAAATAATTTTGATGATTTCGTTTCCGTATTTTTTTAGCTTAGCTTCGCCGATGCCTATGATTTGCAGCAGTTCCAATTTATTTGTAGGTTTAAAACGACACAATTCATCCAGAGTTTTATTGGAAAGGATAATGTAAGCGGGCATGTTATTTTTTCTTGCTAGATCAATTCTCCATTTCTTGAATATGGCAAGTAATGAATTGTCAAGATCCTTTTTATCAGTAAATAGTTTTACCGGTTTTTTCTCTTTTGTTTTCGGTACAAAATCTACTATATCTACTTTTAATTTATTCTCCAATACGAGTTTTGATAGGGGAGTCCATCGCAGATTAGAGCTATTAGTATAATCAATATTAATTATACCTTGATTAATCATTTGGATAATATAATTTTTCCAATTTGCTCCGGAAATATTTCTACCTACTCCAAAGGTTTTTATTTTATCGCAATTATTTTGTTTGATTTCAGCTCTATAAGAGCCTTTCAATATACCTACCAACAATTCTATCCCTAATTTTTCATTACATCTTTTAATTGCTGACAATGCCATCATAGCTTGAGTTGTTCCATCTTTTTTTATAGGAGGATTCAAACAGTTATCACAATGACCGCATTTTTCGCTTCTATATTCACCAAAATAATTTAAGACCAAATTGGTTCTGCAATCGGAACTGCTGCTATACTCCCACATTCTATCTAATTTAGCTCTTTGGACTTTTTTAAATTCTTCATTGGCTTCGCCTTCGTCTATAAATCTCTTCAATTTGATATAATCACCCCAACTATAAAACATAATAGCCTCTGAATTTTCCCCATCTCTACCTGCTCTACCGATCTCTTGATAATATGCCTCCAAATTCTTAGGCATATTATAGTGTATTACAAATCTAATATTTGGTTTGTCTATACCCATACCAAAAGCTATTGTAGCGCAAATAATCTGAACTTCATCATTTTGAAATTCTCTTTGGACTTTACTTCTGGTTTGGGAATCAAGACCGGCGTGGTAATACACCGCTTTATACCCGGCACTTACTAATTTTTTTGCCACATTTTCAGTATCTCTTCTGCTCAAGCAATATATAATGCCCGAAGCGTCATAATAATTTCTTAATATTTTTTTGATTTTTTCAATTCTCTTTATTCCGTTTTCGATATAAGTAGTGATATTTTTTCTTTCAAAACTGCTCAAAAAGACTTTTGGATCTCTTAAATTGAGTTGTTTTACTATATCGTCCTGAGTTGCTTTATCGGCTGTAGCTGTCAATGCAAGAATAGCTGAATCAGGAAATATATTTCTTAATGATGCAAGTTCTGCATAATCAGGTCTGAAATCATTGCCCCATACCGATACGCAATGAGCCTCATCAATTGCGATTAGTCCAATATCCAAAGTGCTTAAAAATCTCTGAGTAATCTCATTATTTATCCTTTCGGGAGACATATATAGCAGTTTCAATTCTCCCGACTTTAAACTTTCATAGACATTTTTTGACTCCTCTTGAGTCAGATTACTGTGAAGTGAATCCGCCTTTACTCCTAATTGTTTCAGAGCCAAAACCTGGTCATTCATCAGAGCGATCAAAGGTGACACGACCAATGTAATTCCCTCTGAAGCCAATGCCGGTATCTGATAACAAATAGATTTTCCTCCACCCGTTGGCATTATCACCAATGCATCTTTTCTATCAAGAGTATGATTTATAATTTCTTCTTGTTGACCTCGAAAACTATCGTAGCCAAAGGTATATTTAAGTATATTATGAATCAAAGGTTTTCCCAAAGTTTTTATTTTATGAAGTAAAGATAAATATTTTAGTTTATTTTTTATCTTTAAATCGGTATATTTCAAATGGTAATAAAAGGGGAAATATAACTTGTCCAAGGTGCATTTCATTTTTTCGCTTTTTTCATACTACCCTCCCATAGAAACCTTACCAGGTTTTACGAACCTCCCCAAAACCTTCAAAAATTAGGGCAGGCTTCGTTGTTTTTGATTCTTGCTTTATTAACCAGCTTCAAAATCACTCCTTGCAGTCGTGCTTTCGAGTCCTAAATTTTCCTTATTTTATGCCATTAAATCAGTCATTCAATCGTACGAAAAAATGAAATACACCCCCTTGTCCACAAAAAAATCATTAAATTTAATTTTTTTTGTAACTTTGTATAAAACAACTTCGTTATATTATTAAAATCGCTAAAAAATGACAACGATTACAGTTAAGAACGGGTTTAGTGCTAATGGCAAAACACAGTTTGAGGATTCAATAGAATTATTGGAATATCTGAGTGAAAGCTTTGGGACAAAAATAGTCTGGAAAGTATCTGAGGCCGGTATATTACCTGATGACAAATTGCTTATTGAGGAAGCTAAAAACACGCCTTGGGAACAACTAGATAATATCTGAAAATGAAAATACGAGAGGGGAAAGGCGTAGTTAAATATCTACAAAGGAGGAATATTTTGAAGCAATATAAAATTGCCAAAAAACATTTTGAAAAGAATCATTTCAAAATCATTGATGACAAATTGAGAAAACCTAAAATAAACGGAATATATCAATTCAAAATTACCGGCAAATATCGTGCATTTTATGTTTTACGTGAGGAAGGTGCAGTAGTTTACAAAATCTCTGACCACCAATGATATAAAAATCCCAAGGGTACATTTCAAATGAATACAAAAAAGAAAATAGTGATAGTTGGAGGAGGCGTGGCAGCTATGATGCTGGCTGCGGAATTGGATAGTGATTTATTTGAAATCAATATATATGAAAAGGGTTTAGGACTTGGTAGAAAATTTTTGGTCGCAGGAAAAGGCGGATTTAATCTGACACACTCTGAGCCTACAGATGTTTTTATTAGCAGGTATGAGCCATCCTCGTTTTTAAAGCCCTTTATTGAGAAATTTAACAATAATGACCTGCGAAAATGGTTGGAAAATATAGGTATTCCTACAATGATTGGAAGTAGCAAAAAAATATATCCGGTAAAGGGGATTAAACCGGTGGAGGTATTGAATGCAATCAAAGGCAAATTAAGATATAATAAGGTAAACGTTCATTATAATCACGAGTTGATTGATGTTTTAAGTAGTGGAGAACCTGTTTTTAAACAGGATGATTTGCGTATCGTTATAACCGCTGATATAGTGGTTTTTGCCTTGGGAGGAGCTAGTTGGAAAGTTACAGGTTCGGATGGCAGCTGGATAGATATTCTTAGTAAGGTAGGAGTAGAAACCATAGAATTTGAACCGTCAAATTGTGCATTTAAGGTGGATTGGTCTGATTCTATTTTAAGTAGAAATGAAGGGAAGCCCTTGAAAAACATTGTAACCTTTAAAAACGGTAAATCTGTTAAGGGGGAATTGATGATTACCGGATTCGGCTTGGAGGGAGGTGCTATTTATGCTATGAGTGGATTATTGCGTAAGGAATTGAATGAAGCGGGAAAAACAGATATACTTATCGATTTAAAACCCAATCTCTCTTCTAAAGAGATAGAAAATAAGTTGAAAATCTTAAATCCAGCTAAATCAATTACTAATATCCTAAAACAATATATAAAACTGGATAAAAC
>JALVAD010000053.1 GCA_027011385.1 Saprospiraceae bacterium
TAGTAATACTGAATATGAAAAAAACTTACTTCTATTGTTTGAAAATACCTTTTCCATTTTGCAATTTGTTTAAATATTGAAAAATCATATTGTTTCATATTGCAAAATTAAATGCAAAACATTAAAAACACTTGCACTATTCTTGCAAATGCTTGGACTATTCTTGCAAACACTTGGACTATTCTTGCAAAATGCAGTTTTTATAGTGTTTTTGTTTAAAAAACACACATAATATATTACCCCTTTCGAAATCTCACTTCACTAGGAGAGAGCCCATACTCATCTTTAAATATTCTACTGAAATATGCTGGATCATTGAACCCTATGTCATAGGCTATTTCTGAGATATTCAGATCTGTAGTTTCCAAAAGTTCTTTTGATTTTTGGATACGTACGTAACGTATAAATATCGCTGTGGACTTGTCTGTTAGAGCTTTGAGTTTACGATACAATTGAGTATCACTCATTTGCATCAATTTTGCTAGAAATTCGGGATTAAGAGATGTGTTGTCTATGTTGTCGTTAATTTTTTCTTTTATCTTGCTTAAAAATTCCTGTTCAATGTTTTTAGATCTGTTTCGTTTTACCTTGACCCAATTATCCGGGTCTTTGTATTTTTCTTGCAGATTTTTACGTAAAAGGATCAATTGTTCAAGGCGTACATTCAACTCTTCTACATTAAATGGTTTAGTCAGATATGCATCCGCACCATATTTTAGACCTTTTAGTTTATCTTCCTTAGTAACTCTAGCTGTCAGCATTACGATAGGAATATGACTTGTCCTGATGTCTTTTTTCAGTTTCTCCAGCATTTCATAACCATTCATCACCGGCATCATCACGTCACTAATGATTATATCCGGTACGGTATTTATTGCCAAATTCAATCCTAAGTCACCGTTCTCTGCATATTTTATCGCATATCTATCCGATATACTTGAAGAAATATATTTTGCAATATCTCTATTATCCTCCACTATTAGTACCAAATCCTTATTATCATCATTATCAGAAGTGGTAATAATATTTTTATCTTCGACAATTAAGGGTGCAGCTTGTCTAAACTCTTCCGCAGATTTAAGGGAAACAGTTGTAATAGGAAAAACAAGTGTGAATATACTTCCCTTGCCAATTTTGCTATCAATTGAAATATTTCCATTCATCAACCCAACCAAATTTTTTACCATAGATAATCCTATTCCGGTTCCTTCATTCCTTCGTTCACTTCCGGCATCCGTTTGATAAAATCTATCAAAAACATATGGTAATTTTGATTTTTCTATTCCTATTCCTTCATCTTTGACTTTAATTTGTAGCATTGACTTGTTATTGATATTAATCTCGACCAAATGAACGATAACTTTTCCGCCTTTATTTGAGAATTTAATTGCATTTCCTAGCAGGTTTGAAAATATTCTTTCCATAGCTTTGGGGTCAAAATCCATAATCAATTTTTCAATCTCAGGATAGAAAATCAATTGTATGTTTTTTGATTGTGCATAAGAATGAAAATTCTCCACCATAAATCCCAAAAACCAGACGATATCACCTTTAGAATTGATTATTTGATATTTCCCATCTTCGATTTTCGCCATGTCCAATAGCTGATTGACCAAATCCAATAGCTTAATACCATTGCGTTTTATCATTTTTAATGAATCCGATACCGATTTCTTTCCAAATAAATCATAATTGGATTTTACCTGCTCTACCATTCCTAATATTACCGTTAAAGGTGTCCTGAATTCATGAGTGATATTGGTATAAAACTGAGATTTCATCTCTTCTATATGTTGCCACTTCTTAGTTTCTTCCAAAGCTAATTTCCTGCGATAAATAAGCCTGAAAATCAATAAACTTAATCCAAATAAAATTAAGAAATAAAAAAAATATGCCCAAATTGTTTTCCACCAAGGCGGACTGATTATTATTTCAATTATTTTAGGTTTTCTATCCCATATTTTGCCAAAGTATCCTCCCGTGAGATACAGTGAATACTCACCGGGAGAAAGATTGAGTAATTGAATTTCATTTCTGTCATTAAGAGCATTCCATTCATTATCCAATGGATACAATTTGTAATAATAATTTGGTAGATGTAATGGGTTTGCTTTAGGAGAAGCAAACTTTAAAAAAAGAGGAAAATCATTATATTTCAACTCCAATTTATCAACAAAACTTAATTCTTTAGAAAGTTTTATTTTGTCTAAATTTGATACTCTACTATGATTTTCATTTTTTAAAATTAGTTCTGTTAATTTTATATCGTAGCTATTTTTATGAATTTTCAGATCTGCAGGATAAAAGATTGTCAGTCCTCCTATTCCACCCATATATAAATTTCCTTCATTATCTTTGAATTTGGCTGTTGAATTAAATTCATTGTCTTGAATACCGTTTCTCAAATAATAATTAGTAAATCTCTTATCTTTTTTATTAAAACAAGACAATCCTTTACCTGTACCTAACCAAATTTGTTCTAAATCATCTTCCTGAACACTAAATATAAGGTTATTCGACAAACCATCTTTTTTAAAAAATGAATGAAATTTTCCCGCTACAGGATCAAACCGGTCAAATCCATAACGGGTTCCTATCCACAAAATATCATTATTGTCAATGCTGATATCAAGCACAGAACTCTCACTGATGCTTGTACTATCTTCATAATTATATTTATATACAATAAATTCAGGATATTTAAAATCGTTATCTTTAAATGCTAATTTATCTAAACCTTCCTGAGTGGCTATCCAATAATTATTTTTTTCATCCTGTGTAATATAATTTATGTAATTAGAGCTGATAGTATTTTTATCAGAACTGCTATGCGAAAAATGTTGAAAACGAAAGTCTTTTTTTTCAATATCACCAATAAATCTATTTACTCCTTTACCATAAGTAGCAATCCATACATAATCATTTTTATCAATATAAATATTTTTAACAAAATCATCGCTTAACGAAGTTGAATCTTGTGGATCTGTATGTATAGTAACAAATTCAGGTTTATCAGGATTAAAAGTTTTTAGATCTATTATCGAAACACCTTTAATCGTACCTATCCACAAATGTCCGGTTTTATCTTCTGCGATAGACCGCACAACATTTGACGCAATACCTTTGTTATCAGTTTTTTTATTAGTAAAATAATATACTTTATCATATTGAAATAGATTCAAACCTCCTCCTGAAGTACCTACCCAAAGCCCATGTTTATTTTTATATATTGCAAAAACGACTTGATTGTTTAGTTTATTTCCTTCCCAAATTTTAAGTGTTTTAAACTTTGGGATATTAAAATCCAATAAATTCAGATTTTTAGAAGTACCAAGCCATACTAGATTATTTGAATCCGGCAAAATAGCATTAACAGTATTATTTGAAATAAGGCAAGTGTTATTGCTTTTCTCAGAAAAAAAAGTGTTTTTTTGATACCAACCATATTTATCCATATCATCAAGCAAATATGCTCCATTAGCTGTCCCTACCCATATTTTGTTATTCATAGGGGCGATTGTGAAAACCATATAATTTCCAGTTTTTTTATTGGTTGCTGTATTTAAATCATAAAAAACAGAATTAAAAGTTTTTAAATCAACCTGCCACAAACCATAATCTGTTCCAACCCATAAAATATTTTCCAGAATATAGAGACAACTTATGCTGCCTTGAATTGCATCTATTTTTAATTCTGAAAAATTACTTGCTCCATCTTTGCTAATCCGTGAAACAAATATCTTCCCCGTATTGGTTGAAATATAAAAGTTTTGATTTTTTGAAATAAAAAAACCTGTACTTTGCTCTTCATTTTCAAAACTTTTTATTTTAGTTATACCAAATGATCCTCTTCCCTTCTCATTGCATAAAAATATACCATAATTTAATGAATTAAACCAAATATTACCAAATTTATCCTCACTAACTGTAGTAATATTGCTTTTATTAATAATATCCTTATTATTACTTGTTGTATTTATTCTATGAAAAATACCGGTAGAAGGCTCATAATACGAAAGACCTTTGTTCATCGTACCAATCCATATTCTGTCTTTGGAATCCTGAAAAAGTGAAACAATATAATTCCCTTGTAAACCTAAAGTGTCAGTGGGATTATATCTAAATTGCAAGAAATCTTTCCCGTCAAAACGGTTTAGACCATCTTGCGTCCCCACCCATAAAAAACCTTGCTTGTCTTTAAGCATTGCATTGACTGATACTTGCGTCAGCCCATCCAATGATGAATAATATTTTACCTGATAT
>JALVAD010000054.1 GCA_027011385.1 Saprospiraceae bacterium
ATGAAAATGCCTATGATATACCATTCTCTTATACCAAGCACAAAACTCTAAAAAGATTTATAGAAAAATCTACAAATAGAAAGTAAAAAAAGCGACACCTTCCTCAGATATCGCTTTTTCATTTATTTATTCGACTTTACTTTTTATACTATCTTTTGAAATAATATCCAATTGTAAATTCGTGTGATCCGTTGTTATACCCTTGAAATCCTTTGAAAGAGAAATCATAAGAGTAGTTAAAGCTCAATTTATTCAATTTAGCTCCAATTATAAACCCTAGCCTTTTGTCATCTCCAAATCCATAAGTAGCTCCTCCTGACAACATTCCGTCATAGAAAGTCAACAAAAGATTTGCATCGATTAAAGTGTTGATATATCTCAATTTTTTTACATAAACGCTAGGATAAATTCCCATTTCATATTCCGGAATTTTGTAAATGTAACCTAGTCCAAATATATAATTGAATTGCTTCTCTTCTTTTGCTTCATTTTCATCCGCATTGATCTTGGATCTAACCAATCCCGGGAAAACAGCACTTATCATAAATTTATCTTGCAGAATACCATGAGCACCTACAGCGACTTCAAAGAACTTATCTCCATCTCTTCTCTCTATGATCTTCGGATCATTACCGTCAGAACCAAAACCTCCTCCTGTCAAACTGTACTTTGAATACTCTGTTGTAAAACCAAGACCAAAATCATAATCCTTTCCTTTCAGATTATATGAATAAGAAAGTTGTCCTTTTGTAGTTTGCAAAGATCCATAAGTATCACTCATAACAAATGCACCTAAACCTACTTTATCTGCAACCATTCCATCATATGAAAAGCTAAAAGTCTTTGGTGATCCCGGAAATGAAGCCCATGTATTTCTGTAATTCAGCAACAAATTTTGACCTCCATTATAACCGGTTGCACCCGGATTAATCAATACAGGATTGACAAAATATTGCGTATAGATATATCTGCTCTGTGCTTGACCAATATAAGCAAACACGAAAACAAAAACTATTGATAATAATATCTTTTTCATTTGTTTAAAATTTATTTTTTCTTAATATTAATAAATTATCTCAATATTGTTACAGTACCTTTGTAGATACTCTTATTATTATTCTCATCATATCCTAAGAATACCCACATATAGCTACCTTCAACGAGAGGCTTACTATTCAAATCCAATCCATTCCAAGTACCATCATAATTATTTTGCCCAAAAACTTTATTTCCTAACCTATCGTAGACTATCAATTCATTTTTAGGGAAATCTTCATAACACTTAATAAGGAAATATTCATTGAATTCGTCTCCGTTTGGTGACATCACAGAAGATCCTTTATAGCAGTCACTTCTATCACAATCATCAACTTTCAAGTCTTCTGACAATACCTTACAACCATTTGCATCAGTTACTTCTACAGAATATTTACCTTTTGGCAAATCAGTAATTTCAGAAGAATCATCAAAGCCCTTTCCCCAATAATATGTATAAGGTGATAATCCACCGTCAACAGTCACACTAACACTACCCTCTTCTTTACCGCTATTTGTACAATTAACCTGATCCTTTTCCACAGTCAATTCATCAGGTTCTGTTATTTCAAACGTAGTCTCAGTGGTATAATTTTTACTATCTTCCACTTTCAAGGTATAAGTTCCCGCACATAATCCTGAATAAGGAAGCGTAATTGCTTCACCATTTAGATAAACTTGCCATGTAGGATTTGCAATAACTGTAGCGTCCACAGTTCCAGTACAATCTCCGTTACATTTTACACCAAAACCATTAAAATCACTAATTACTACATCGGTTATTGATATTGGATTGATTTCAACTATTACCTCAAAAGACTCTGATTTTGTACATCCATGTGCATCTGTAACCTCAACAGTATATGTTCCTCCAATAGTCAAACCTGTCAAATCTTCATCTGAACTTCCAGCAAATCCTGCTGGGCCTGTCCAACTATATGTATATCCTTCAGTACCTCCGGTTACAGTTATATCGACAGATGCATTGGCTCCATCGGAAACATTACCTGAGATATCCAAATCAGCATCAGGCTCGTCAACAGTAATGGTAACCACCTTTTCAGTTCCTTTGGAATCTGTTACTGTCACATTATAATCTCCAGCACTTAGTCCTGTCAAGACTTTTTTATCATTAATACCATTGCTCCATTTGATTGTATAAGGTCCACATCCGCCTGATACAGCAATAGATACTCCTCCATCTTTTCCTCCATAGCATGCTACATTTTGAACTTCGCCTTTCGTTATCACCAAATCAGGAACACTTGAGACAACTGTAAATGACTTATTAACTTCTCCACAACCTTTGGCGTCAGTAACCGTAACTGAGTATGTACCGGGATCAACATCGGTTATATCTTCTGTTGTGCTTCCATTGCTCCACACAAAGCTATATGGTGGAGTTTCACCACTCACATTTATATCAATCGCCCCCCCATCACAATCAGCTGGAGAAGCTGTTCCCGACACAGCTAGTGGATTCGGTTGACTAATAGTCACAGTCTCCACGGTAGTGTCATTTGAGTCTGTATCTGTAATCGTAACTTTATAAACTCCGGCAGTCAATGCATTTCTAGAAGGACCTGTAGCGCCATCACTCCATTTAAAAGAATAATTACATGTTTGACATTTCATTTTCACAAAAATACTCCCGTTAGAATCTCCATTGCATTCTACATCATTTTTCACAATTTTTTCTACTTCTACTGCGCAGACTATATCCACACTACCTGGCACTTCTGCATGATTTAAAGACACAGATTCTCCATTTACAGTACTTGTAACTTCAATAACAATTCCCGGTCCATCTTTTATTTCAACCGCAGAGTTATCTCCACAATTACCAATAGTATTATAGCACAATTGGAATAAGGTATCGTCATCAGGTAAAGTTACACCATTTACATCATTCCAACTTATAGATAATGCATTGTTTCCAACTCTCAGTATATTTCCTGCACCTGAATTTGTAGGATCATAACTGATTCCTATTTTATTAACATCACCGATACCGGTGAAATCTATAACTTTATCATCCCAGTCCATATACATCTGAAATGATTCAATATTTGTAAATTGTTTAGCTGTTATATTTACACATGTTTTTTTCGCTTTATCCGCCACTTCATTTGTCCCCTTAAAAGTTACGGTTTGTAATACTTCTCCAACAGTAACACTCCCATCTTTCAAACAATTATTAGCGAAATTATAAGTAGCGCTTTCTACTCCAAAAGGAAGTGAATCTACAAATTTTATAGGGCTTTTATCACCATCAATTGCATCAGGATTAACCGAAAAACACAAATCAATCAATGAAGCTCCTTTTTGCAATGTCAAAGGTTTACTAGCAGAGGTCATTACATATCTAAAGACACCCTCTTTTACAAAAGTAACTACACTAGCACCCTGAAGTTTTGCCCAGTTTGAGTTATCTCTGATTTTTACCCATGAAATAATAGTAGTATCCCACATTACTGAAAACTGTAAAGATTCAATATCAATAAAACTATCTACTTTCATTTTAACACAAACCTCTTGATTTTGCTTAGCGTATTTATGATCAACATCAAGTGTGAAACCTTTACAAGTATTTCCTCCTTCACCACAATTATCTCCCGGAATCTGAACTACTGTATCTGTTCCTCTTATAGGTCCTTCCAAAATTTCATTATTCTTATCATATGTAACAAGATTTCTATGGCCGCTATCAATATCAAAAAGAGATAAACTTGTTTCATCACATGGGCTTCCAAAATACAGATACCTAACAGTAAATAACACATCGTCATCAGACAAAGTTGTTGCATCTAAAGCATCCGGTCCTGCAGAAAGAAGATCAGCTCTCAAACCGCCTTCTACAATAAATCCACTACTAATAGCAGGATTCACAAAAGTTATAGTATCATATCTCAAAACAGTCGAATCCCACTTAATAAACATCTGGAAACTATAAACATCCTTGAAATCTTTCACCTTAACATCTATTTCAACAGAATTAACATCAGAGGTTTTAGTTTCAAAGTACATTTCGAAAGGATCTGCTCCATACATAGCTAACTGGCTAAAAAACAGTAATACAATAATTATGTATTTTTTCATCATTATAAAATTTTAATTTCTAAATTAATCTAATAGCGCATCACTAAAATATCAAAATCGAACTAATAAAATAATTCTACAAAAGTATGAATTATATTTATAAGTTCATCTTTATTAATAGTAATAAC
>JALVAD010000055.1 GCA_027011385.1 Saprospiraceae bacterium
TCTCTGTATTTTAGGTATTCTAATATTTATTTGGATAAAGGGAAATATTTTGATGCAATTAATGCTCTAAAAAAAGCTAGTGAAATCAGACCTAATAATCTTTTGTATCCAAAGGTTATGGATTTATCAAAACTTTCAAAACTTTTTTTATTGATTAATAATTTGGATAAAGCTGAATTTTATTATTCCAAAGCAATGTCCATAGCATTATCCCAAAATTATAAAATTGCAAACACCAAATTAGCTATTCTTGGTGGCTTGATTGAAAAAGCAAAAGGCAATTATGATAAAAGCGATAGCCTTTATAACTTGGCACAAAATAATTTCATTAAATACAAAGCAGATAGCGATGTTTTTAATACTTACGTTTTGTTATTGGAGTTAGGTCTTAAACGATATAATATGGAGAAAATCAATAAGTATTTGGACTTGGCTTCTCAAAATATCAAATATTCCAAAGATAAAGGGATTCAAGCAAAGTATTATTTGGTTAAAGCTAAAATTAATCTAAAAAGGAAAAAATATGAGCAAGCCGGAAAAGATTTAATTTTTGCGAAAAAAATTATCCGCCTAATACATAATCTTCCTTACGAAATTGAGTATTACAAAATATTGTCATCTCTAGAAAAGCAAAAAAAGAACTATGAAAAAAGTCTAATATTGAATGATATTTATCATAGTTTATCAGATTCTCTTTATAAGTTTAAATCCAAACAATTGATTTTGGATATTGAAGAAAAGTACAACGCTGAAGAAAAACAAAAACAAATTGAGCTGTTGGAAGCTAATAATGCACTATTCGAAAATAGAATAAAGCAGGCAAAGTTAGAAAAGTACTTATTGCTCGGTGGAGTAGGGACTGTATTATTATTTTTATTGTTTTTGGGAATTACTTATCTTAAAGTAAAAGAAAAAAATAGTATTATTGAAAAAGCTCTTCAACAAAAAGATTTTCTATTAAAAGAAATACATCACAGGGTCAAAAACAATCTTCAACTTATAACAAGTTTGCTCAATTTGCAATCAAAATATATAAAAGACGAAAAAGCGAAGGAAGTGTCTCTTGATGGGAAAAACCGTGTTAGAGCAATGTCTCTTATTCATCAATTCCTCTACAAAAAAAATGATTTAGTTAATATGGAGTTAGGTGAGTATTTTGAGAAACTTGTCAATGAACTATTTGAAGCATATCAGGTATCAGAAGACAGGATTAAAGTAAATTACGATATTGATAAAGTTGAAATAGATATTGACAGAGTTATTCCTTTAGGACTAATTTTTAATGAATTAATAACCAATATATTAAAATATGCCTTTCCGGATGGGAAAACCGGAGAAATTGATATAAGATTAAAAAGAGTACGTAATGATATTGTCTTTGAAATAAATGACAACGGGGTAGGTTTTAAAAGTGAAACTGATGTTGATGATGAAAATAGTTTCGGTTTTACATTGATAGAAGCTCTCCTTCAAAAATGGAACGGAAAGTTTGAAATAGATTCTTTCAACGGAACACATGCCAAAATAATTATTCCATTTGCAGGAAAGACGGTATTATAATAGTAATTGAAATGAAGAAGATAAAAATTTTGATTGTAGAAGATGAAGCATTGATTGCTAAAGATATTGAAATGAGTCTAAGGCAACTTGAATATTCTATCATTGGTATTGCATACGATAGTGTTACGGCATTAGATATGATACACAGTAGGAGACCGGATTTAGTACTGTTGGATATTGAATTAAATAGTGAATTGACAGGAATCGATATCGCAGTTATTTTGAACGAAAAGTACAAGATCCCCTTCATATATTTGACTTCTTTTTCAGACCCTTGTACTATTGATTTTGTTAAAAAGACGCTTCCATTTGGATATATACTTAAACCATTTTCCGAAAGAGAATTATATAGTGCAATCGAATTGGCTGCTTTCAGACTTGAAGAGAGGAGGTTTGATGGTTTTCCTGATATAAATACTGTGAATAATGTATGCCTGTCCCCTTTGACAAATAGAGAATACGATTTACTGGTAGGGATATTTTCAGGAAAATCAAATTCTGATTTAGCTAAAGAAAACCATATATCGATTAATACAGTAAAGACACATCTGAAAAATTTGTACTATAAGATGGATGCATCAAATCGACAGATGGTTTCCAATAAAATCTATAAATTAATCAGAAAGTAATATGATTTATTTCACCATTAATTTGCTGAGAAATACCTTGTTGTCTTCAATAACTTTTATTATATAAGTTCCCGGAAAAATATCTTTGGTTTCTAATTTATTTTTAGTTAACTTGTTTATTTGAGCAACTGTTTTTCCTGAATGCAATTCAATTATTTGTACAGAAACAGCTGCTGGAAATTGCTTTTCAAAGTATATACTCTCTCCTTGGATTACCGGATTTGGGAAAATATTGATGACATTATCTGATAATATCTCAGGTGTATAGCTTGTTTCTAAGATAATGTGTTTTGCGATATGACCGCCTTCCTGTGCAAGCCAAATAGTATTTTCCTTGTCATAAAAAGTCCCGTATGTTTTTGAACAAAAACTATTTGTTGTTTCCCAGGATTTCCCTTGATTAACAGATTCGTATATTGTGGTTTTTTGATTCGAAATCGATGAGCAAAAAAAATGGTTTTTTGTTATCATATGCAAGTTGAAAAGAGCATATCCGGTTTTTATTGTATTTGCGGTTTTTCCCCCATCTTTGGTAAAAAATACCCCGCCTCCAGTTGAAATAATGCCAAAATTATCATCTAAAAAATCGATTGCCACTATTTTTTTATCTATTCCTTGCACTTCTTGTATCTTCCAATTGACTCCTTTGTCTTCACTAATTATTAAAGAATTGTTTTCTCCTGTAAAAAATATCTTGCCGGTATTTGACTCATCCATATCGTTTACATATTCAGGTGCTGTAATTAAATCAGTCCAGGTGTCTCCATTATCTTCAGATTTACTGAAGGTATACTCATTCCCAATTCTTCTTGAAGCAAAAATATAGTCACCAACTTGGCTTTTCATTATTTTCTCACAAGGAACTAAGTCTGTTTTAAGTACTGCACCGTTTTCGATAATCGATGTGCCTTGCTGATGTCCTAGTAGAAAGCGATTTTGACCAATTGGTTCAATAGTATTAATGAAGGATTCAGATGAACTAAGGTCAAAATCGACTAAATTCCAATTTTCTCCATAATCTTTTGTTTGAAAAAAAGATGAATAGCCGCCAATGGCATATCCTTCGCCTTCACTATTAAAACAAATACTTTGCAGGTTTTCCCTTTTTATTTTATTTAAATGTATATAATTTTGTCCGAAATCATTTGATTTCATTATCATTGTAGCTCTTCCAACAAGGTACAATACACCATCATCTGTCATTTTAACACTATTTATAAGGTTGGTGTATCCATCGTTGGGTGTTGGATATCTGGTTGAAGTATTTCCACCATCAAATGAAGCGTAAATTCGATTTGTGTTGATTGTAAGAAGGGTATTATCTCCCCAAGCAACAGGAGAAATTGCCTCGGGCATTCCATTCAAAAGGCTAAAATCAACAGCGCCATTTGTAGTTTTTTGGATATTGTATTGAGTACTGCTTATTATATAACCTAAATCGTCGGTAACCATTTCCAGATGTCTTATTCTGCCTCCCATATCATTGACATTAGTTACAGTGTCATGCGCTAAACTAATCTTTATTATTTTTCCTTCACTTGTACCTAACCAAAGGAAATTTTCAGTTATATCATAAGAGTAGATATAATCGTTGCCTAGATTCAGTTTAGTTGTTCTTTCCCAGTCATAGATGCCAATTGTAGATTTGTGAATAGAATTGTTAGAAATCACATAGACAGTATTACCCTTGATAAAAATCGATTTGAATTTCCCCGCACTTAATTTTAAGTTGTCATCGCTTATTGTTTGAAAAGTATTTGTTTCACTATCATAAACTATTATTAATTGAGGAGAAAGCATTATCGCTTTTTTCCCATTTGTATTTGGTAAGATATCGATATCTTTCATCATGTCACCAATTGGAGATTCATAAGTTGCCCAAGACTCTCCATCATCAGGAGATATCATCAAAGTATTGCAGGAGCCAAATGTGTAAATATAATTGTCCTTTACATCCAAAATGTATAAATTGGAAAATGGAGAATCAGGATAGACATATTTTTTATCTTGACCAAATACAGATTGACTGATAAATATTAAAAGGATAATTAAATATTTCATATGTTTATTAT
>JALVAD010000056.1 GCA_027011385.1 Saprospiraceae bacterium
GGAGAAGTTGTTTTTTTGTTCAAACTCAAAGATAATTTGAGATATAAAATTACTTCTCCTTTTTTTTAACTTTTTTTTAATTATTTAGGACGCTATTGCTTTTTTTTCATAAATCTCAAACTTGACTGCGGTCTTTTACTAGCAAAAGAAATAATACAAATGAATTTTCGTTGTATAGCAAATAGGTATATTTTTTTATGAAGAATAAAATTAAAGAAACACTTTCAATAGATGATTTGAGTACTCACTTATTTTGGGATGTTAACAAATCCAAAATCAATTGGGAAAATAGCGAGCTATTATTAGTTCAAAGGATATTGGAATATGGAATTGACAAAGACTGGCAATTACTTAAAACTGTTTATGGAATAGAAAAAATCGCAAAAATAGCAACAAAATTGAGGAATCTTGATGACATTTCATTAAATTTTATTTCGAAAATTTCCGGTACACCTTTAGAAAAATTCAGATGCTACAAACTAAAACGGTCACACCCGAACTATATCGATTATTAAAAGAATTTATGAAAATTCCTGATTTTGATGGTCTTAATTTAGTCGGAGGAACTTCTCTTGCTTTAAGATGGGGACATCGTAAGTCTATCGACATTGATCTTTTTGGCAAAATTGATTTAAATGATAATAATTTTCTGAAGAATCTTTCAAGTTTGGGTGATGTTACAATTTTAAAATCATCGAAAAATATAAAAATTATTGCTATTAATGGCATAAAAGTTGATTTTGTCAATTATAAATACAAATGGATTAAAAAGAATACTATAATTAATGACATCCGATTTGCATCTATAGAGGATATTGCGGCAATGAAAATAAATGCAATAACAGGAAGAGGAACTAAAAAAGACTTTATCGATGTGTATTTTTTACTGAAAAAATATTCTCCGGAACAATTAATTAAATATTATCAAAAAAAATATACTGATGGGAATATTTTCCTTGTAAAAAAAAGTTTACTCTATTTTTTTGATGCAGAAACCAATGAAATGCCTGAAATGTTTTACGACATTGATTGGGAGACTATAAAAAAGACTATTTCTAAAAGATTTAATACATATTTATAGTTTAATTATAGTTTTGATATTATTCTTTTGTAATTCTTGATTAATCCTTAAATATACCAATTTGTTTACAATTCACCAATAAATCCATCATTGTTACCGCTGCTCCCATTACTTTGTGGTTTATGATATCCTTAGGGTATTATCCCCTACTTCGTATGTAATGCTTTCCGCTTTAAATTGCATATAGAACCAAGTTTTGGAATATGGCTTACTCAATGGTTTCGGGGAATAAATTGTAGAAAAAGGGTAAACCAAGCGGTCAATACTTTCAGTCCAATACTTAGTGTTTGCCCGCCCCCCTAACACATTAAGTAACAAACTGATATAATTGTAATTTGTTTTAAATCTAATAGGGGATTATTTGGAAAAAATAGATATAATACTCATCTTTAGTCTTTTAATACAATGAGATTCGCCTAAAAAGATTGGGAATAAAACAAAGATTCAGATATGAGAAAAAGATTCGAACAACAATTAAATATCGGATATCTATTAAATTATGCGCTTGTCTCGTGATTTTTTAAATCCTGATCACGATGCTAAATTTTCAAAAACGTTGAAATTGGGTAGTTTTCTGGCGGACACTATTTAAATCCCGTTCCTCGCATCCTCACTTTCTTGAAATTCATAAAGAGATTAAGCAGCTCCCAATTAACTCACGGTTTTCCGTGACATAACCAATATCCCTATTTGCGGTGTACCACAGACAGGTTGGAGTACTTATCTTTGTGCATTTAATTACCTTAATATTCCTTATATGAAAAATCAAAAAGTACATCAGCTCTTAAGTTTAAAAGAAAAATATTTTTTAACTGGACTACTGTTGTTTTGTTCACTAGTTTTTGTCAATGCCCAATCATTTATCACGACTTGGGATACATCTTATCTCGGACTCGGTACCAATGGTTCCTCTATTAAAATTCCTGCTTCTATTTTTTCAAACTATGATGTGGATTGGGATAATGATGGTGTTTTTGATGAATTTGGGATTGTTGGTCCTATAGTGCATGATTTTGGTACACCGGGGATATACACTATTAGGATTCAAGGTGATTTACAGTATTTAAGATTTGATAATGCTGGTAGCCATTTGAAATTAATTTCTATCGATCAGTGGGGGAATATTGCTTGGACTTGGATGGATTCTTCTTATTCTGGATGTGAAAATATGAATATACTGGCTTCTGATGCACCTGATCTTTCAAGTGTGACATATATGACACTAATGTTTCGAGGCTGTGCCAATCTCAATGCGGATTTGAATGCTTGGGATGTTTCTAATGTTGCAAATTTCACGGGCACTTTTCAAGGATGTACTTTATTTAATGGAGATATAAGCAGTTGGGATGTGAGTAGCAGCACTAGTTTTCAGGCAATGTTTAAAGAGGCTTCTGCTTTTAATCAAGATATCGGTGGATGGGATTTAGGCAATTCAAGTAAAATGATGAATGAAATGTTTTGGGATGCTGCGAGTTTTAATCAAGATATCAATGCTTGGGATGTTTCTAAAGCTACCACGATGGCACATATGTTTGATGGCGCATCTTCTTTTAATCAGGATTTGAATATGTGGGATGTAAGCTTGGTAGAGGATTTTTCCTATACGTTTGCTAATACGGATGTATTTAATGGAAATATTGATAATTGGCAAATTTATTCTTCAATCTCGATAGCTTCTATGTTTTATGATGCATTAGCTTTCAATAGAGATATTAGTAGTTGGTACGTATCTAATATTGTGTATGCCTCAAATGTTTTTAACGGTGCGGTTTCGTTTAATCAAAATATAGATAGTTGGCAGTGGTTCTCAACAACAAATTTAATTGGAATGTTTAAAGGGGCGACGGCATTCAATCAGCCTTTAAGTTCTTGGGATCTTTCAAATATTATTGATATAAACTTTATGTTTGAAGATGCTACATCTTTTAACCAAGACTTAAGTGCATGGGATGTTTCAAGTGTTTCATATCGAGTAAATACGTTTAAAAATGCATCGTCATTCAATCAAAATTTAGGTATGTGGGATTTATCTAATGCAACTCTTCTATCTGGTTTTTTGAGTAATTGTGGTATGGATATAACGCATTATGATAATACTATCATTGGCTGATCATCACAAAATGTAGATAATATAAGTATGTCTGCTGTTGGGCTTAAGTTTTGTTTGAGTGAAGATGAGAGAAGTAGCTTAATTAATGATCATGGTTGGTCTTTTTCAGGAGACTCAAAAGATTGTTCTGATTATAGCTTTATGACAACCTGGAAAACGGATAATCCGGGTACATCAGCCTCTACGGAAGTGACTATTCCTACATTTGCTGGAGAAACCTATAGTTATGATGTGGATTGGGAGAGTGATGTGAGTAATATGGAAGGGCTATTTAGTTTTGCAAATTACAATGGTGATCTTTCATTATGGGATGTGTCACAAGTGACCAATACGGTTAATATGTTTAGAAATAACCCCGCTTTTGATGGTGATTTGTCACTTTGGGATATGGGTATGGTATAGGATATGTCACATATGTTTAATAGTGCAACTTCCTTTACTGGAGTTAGTGTTGCCAATTGGGATATTTCATCTGGTACCAATATGTTTCGGACATTTAGAAATGCTTCCAGTTTTAATGTGTCTCTAGAAAATTGGATACTCGGGCCTGTAACAGATATGACAGGGATGCTCAATAATACCAATATGTCCGTAGAAAATTATGATAGTACTTTGATTGCATGGTCAGCATTAGCGGTAAGTGGTATAACACTTGGTGCCATCAACCTAAATTATTGTAATGGAGAATCAGCTAGGGCTAATTTGATTGCAAATAACGGATGGTCATTTGTTGGAGACAACTTGGATTGTTCCCTCGCTTGTGGCAATATAACATGGAATGGCAGTGTCAGTAATCAATGGAATATCCCATCAAATTGGGATAAAAACAGATTGCCAATGACCTGTGACACCGTTATTATTGAATCAGGAAGTACCGTAAATATCGCTGGACCAACAGCTAAATGCTATAAACTCCTGAATACTGGTCTAATAAACATTCATGGTAAACTTAACCCGCATTATTCATAAGTATTGATTTTTGACTAATAATTTTTCTAAAAATATCAAATTGAAGTTTCAATTAAATATATAAACAATTTTGTGTGTGTTTTCAAGAACTTGCA
>JALVAD010000057.1 GCA_027011385.1 Saprospiraceae bacterium
TTTCTAAATCGGGGACTACTACCGAACCAGCAATAGCCTTTAGAATTCTAAAAAAGATGGTAGAGAGTAAATTTGGAATTGATGAGGCAAGAGATCGGATAATTGCTATCACTGATAAAGCACGAGGTGCATTGAGAAAATTAACTAATAAAGAAGGGTATAAAAGTTTTGTGATTGCTGATGATTTAGGAGGGCGTTTTTCCGTACTTTCCCCCGTAGGTCTTGTTCCGATTGCCTTGGCTGGTTTTGATATTGAAAAGATTCTTCAAGGTGCTAAGGAAATGAATGATTTCACAAGATCTGATAGGTTAATTGAGGAGAATATAGTGATAAAATATGCAGCAATACGCAATCTTCTTTATCAAACAGGAAAGAAAATTGAAATTATGACAGCTTATAGTCCCAAACTGTTTTTTCTAGTAGAATGGTGGAAGCAACTTTATGGAGAAAGTGAAGGCAAAGGGGGAAAAGGAATATTTCCGGCTGGAGTTATCAATACAACTGATTTGCATTCGCTTGGTCAATATATCCAGGATGGTGAGAGAATGATTTTCGAAACGGTTTTGGATATCTCAACGGAGGCTGCAAGAGTTGAAATTCCTGTAGTTGAAGAAGACTTAGATAACCTAAATTATCTAGCGAGTAAAAATATGTACTTTGTTAACCAAATGGCTAAGCAGGGGACTCTTTTAGCTCATGTTGATGGGGGAGTCCCAAATATAGAATTAACAATGTCAAAACTTGATGAATATAATATTGGAGCTTTGCTTTTCTTTTTTGAAAAAGCATGTGCAGTAAGTGGATATATATTGGGAGTTAATCCTTTTGACCAACCGGGTGTTGAGGCATACAAAAGTAAAATGTTTGAATTGTTAGGTAAACCAAAATAGTTATTGATTTGATTAATTAGTATTTGTGATTTTTTATCTTATGAATTTTTATTTTATTATCTTTGCACTCAATAAAAAAAATAGTAGATATGTTTGATGATTTAACAGGAAGGTTAGAATTGGCATTTAAAAATATTAAGGGAGAAGGAAGACTTACGGAACTTAATGTTGCCAAATCAGTAAAAGAAATTAGGCGAGCTCTTGTTGCAGCTGATGTGAATTATAAAATTGCAAAAGAATTTACAGACGAAGTTAAAAAGGAAGCACTTGGTTCGAAAAATATCCTTTCTGCCGTAAAACCGGGAGAATTGATGGTGAAAATTGTTCAGGATAAAATGGTTGAACTCATGGGAGGTCAAGCTGTTGGTCTTGACCTAAGTGGGAAACCTTCAGTAATTTTAATATCCGGACTCCAAGGTTCAGGTAAAACTACTTTTACAGGTAAATTGGCAAAATATTTAAAAGAGAAAAAACAGAAAAAAGTCCTTGTGGTTGCAGGTGATGTATATCGTCCAGCTGCCATCGATCAGTTAACAGTTGTTGCAGAACAAGCTTCTGCTGAAATATATAAAGAACTTGAAAATAAAAATCCTGTTGAAATTGCTAAAAATGCAATAAAGTATGCAAAGGAGAACAATTTTAGTGTGGTAATAGTCGACACAGCTGGTAGACTTGCAGTTGATGAAGCTATGATGCAGGAAATTGAAAATATAAAGACTGTAATTAATCCCAATGAGACATTGTTCGTGGTAGATTCTATGACGGGACAAGATGCAATCAATACTGCGAAAACATTTAATGATAGACTTGATTTTGACGGTGTAGTTTTGACAAAGTTGGATGGTGATACACGTGGTGGTGCAGCATTGTCTGTTAAATATACAGTAGGTAAGCCTATAAAATTTGTCAGTAACGGTGAAAAACTTCAAGATTTGGAAATGTTTCACCCTGACAGGATGGCTCAGCGAATCCTTGGAATGGGTGATATTGTAACTTTTGTAGAGAAAGCACAAGCGCAATTTGATGAAAAAGAGGCAAAGAAACTGGAAAGGAAAATCAAAAAGAATAAATTTGATTATAATGATTTTTTAAGCCAGATAAAGCAGATTAAGAAGATGGGGGATTTGAAAGGTCTGATGAAAATGATTCCGGGAATGGGAAAAATGGTCAAGAATATAGATATTGATGATAGTGCTTTCGATAAAGTGGAGTCCATTATCTATTCGATGACAAATGAAGAAAAGGCTAAGCCTGAATTAATGAATATGAGTAGAAAAAGGCGTATTTCAAAAGGAAGTGGTAGATCTATACATGAAGTGAATATGTTTATCAAACAATTTGAGCAAATGAAGAAAATGATGTACAAAATGAGTAAAATGAAAGGTATTCCTGATATGAAAGGATTTGAGGGACTTGGAAATTAAAATGTTAAAATTTAAAAAATTATGCATTTTTATTTTATTATACTTGCGTTTATTTGTACATTTGTACAATGATGAAATTTTATGAACTATTAAATAAAACTGAAATGAAAAAACAAATCTTATTTTTCGCGATTTTTTTACTTCCATTCTTAATGAGTGGACAGTCCAAGAGTGAAATTGGACTCTTCTTGGGCATGAGTAACAGTGTTACCGATGTTAGTAGCTTTGCTAAAGATGGGCAGGGACTTTTTGATAATGCCGGACTAGGTTGGGGATTAAATTATACATACAATTTTAATCAAAAATTTGGAGTAAGATTAGGGTACATGGGTACTAGTTTGAAAGGAGTTGATATAAAGTTAGACAAATTGACAAGCCACGTGAATAGAGGCTATGAGTTTACTTCACCATTGCATGAGTTTGGTTTGATGGCGCAATACAATATTCTTAAACCAAAAACTTATGAGGACGGTTCTTTTAAAAAATCCTTTATACCTTATGTATTGTTTGGAGGTGGAATTAGTTATACTAAACCTGATGTGGACTGGTCAAGTAATCCAAGACCGACTAATCAAAATGATATAGACAATACAAAGAATATAAATATGCAATTGCCTTATGGGGTTGGTTTAAAGTATAATGTCTCAGAAAAATTCCATGTAGATTTAGAGTTTAGAACTGTAGTACCAATGACTGATTATATTGATGGAATTAGTGAGTCAGCAAATCCTGATAAAAATGATGCTTATTATTTCTTAGGATTGAATTTTGGAATGAAAATAGGAATGAAAGATAGAGATCATGACGGTATAGCAGATGATAAAGATGCTTGTCCTGATATTCCTGGAATAGCTGCATTCAATGGTTGTCCTGATACAGATGGTGACGGAATAACAGATGCAGAAGATCTTTGTCCATTAGTTGCAGGATCTATTGCACTTAAAGGTTGTCCTGATACAGATGGTGATGGAGTTGCAGATAAGGATGATGGATGTCCAAATGTTGCAGGTACAATAAATGGTTGTCCTGATACAGATGGTGATGGAATAATTGATAAAAATGATAAATGTCCTAAAGTTAAAGGTCTTAAGGACTTTGCTGGTTGTCCTCCACCTGATGCTGATGGTGATGGAGTAATAGATTCAGAAGACAGATGTCCTGATGTTGCAGGAAATATTGCAGGTTGTCCAGATACAGACGGAGACGGAGTTGTTGATATTGACGATAATTGTCCAAAAGTAAAAGGAATCATTAGCGGATGCCCTGATACAGATAAAGATGGCATTAGAGATTTAGACGACAAATGTCCTACTGTAGCTGGTATTGCTGCTAATAAAGGTTGTCCTGCTGTTAAAAAAGAAGTACAAGAAAAAATTATAAGTATTGCAAAAGCAGTTTATTTCAATACAGGAAGCGCTGTATTAAAATCAAGCTCTAAGAGGAAACTTAATGAGTTAGTGAAGATTTTGAAGGAATATCCTGAAATGAATATGATTATTGAGGGACATACAGACAATAGGGGAGACGACGCGAAAAATATGAGCTTGTCTCAAAAACGTGCTGATTCAGTTTTGAGCTATTTAGTGAAAAAAGGAATATCAGAGAGTAGATTATCAAGTATGGGGTATGGTGAAACAATGCCTGTTGCCGATAATAAAACAGCTTCCGGAAGAAAATTAAATAGAAGAGTTGAACTAAAGTCAACCTTTTAAAAAGAAAGTATTTTTGATAAAAAAGGTGTGGGACTATTATTCCCACACCTTTTTTTTGTTCTTAAATGAAGAGACATTATAGGGATCTAGCTGAAAAGTTGGGGGTTAGCATCCATTCTTAGGTTTTGTAGGTGTTAAAAGACAATATTCATTATAGCATCTAGAATATTTAAGATAATAATGAGCCAAATAATAATTTTAATGGTACTAATATCGTTAAAA
>JALVAD010000058.1 GCA_027011385.1 Saprospiraceae bacterium
ATTAATATGTGTTTGTTGGATTGATGTTTACACTGTTTTTTTCAGAGGGTATATCTATTGAAAGTTGCTATTTGAGGAAATTTACCATCGAAATTTGAATTTTTATAGTGAAGAAAATAAATAAATATTAGGAAATGAAAAAAAATAATTCAGTTTTACTTCCACTATTAGTCTTGATGTTTTTTAGTTATCAAAGCATTGGACAAATTACTATATCCGGTACAGTCAGGGATGCAATAAGCAATGCACCTATTACGGGAGTTGATGTAAGTGAAATAGATGGAAGTATCAAGACAAATACCGATAAAAACGGTTATTTTACTTTAATATCTGACAAAAAGGGAATAGTTGATTTGTCTTTTACAAAGGAAGGATATGAAACATTCTTTGGAAGTGCCAATGGGAAAATTGTTGAGAAGGTTGATATTGGTGTAGTCAAAATGTATCCTGTTTCTGAGATAGATGATGATGATATAGTCTCGCTTGATGAGAACGAACTTTCTGAGGATGATGAAAGTAATAGAGTATCCAGTTTATTAACATCTTCTTGGGATATATTTAGTAGGACAGCTGCTTATAATTTTGGGGTTGCCAGATTTAAAGTGCGAGGATTGGGTAACCAATACGGAACAATGTCTTTGAATGGTATGCAGATGAACAATCTCGATGATGGTTTTATCGCATGGAGTATTTGGGGAGGATTGAATGATGTGATGAGAAGGAAGCAAAACAATACTTCTCTTGAACCTTCATATTTTGATTTTGGTGGATTGGCCGGAGCTACAAATGTGAGTTTATTAGCTTCTGATAGTTGGAAGCAAACAAGAGTTTCTTATGCTATATCCAATCGTTCATATAGAAACAGAGTGATGGCTACATACTCTACAGGAATGATGAAAAACGGATGGGCATTCACTATTTCGGGTTCAAGAAGATGGGCACAAGAGGGATTTAAGCCGGGAACATTTTATGATGCCTATGCAGGATTTATAAGTGTTGATAGAAGATTAAGTGATAATCAGCTTATTAATTTAGTAGCTTTAGTTTCACCCAATAAAAGAGGTGGTTCAGCAGGAGCTACCAGAGAAATGTATGATTTGGCAGGTTCGCATTATTACAACTCTTATTGGGGTTGGCAAGATGGAAAAAAGCGTAACTCACGCGTAAGCAATAGCATCCAACCAATTGTAATCCTCAGACATGTTTGGAAAATTAATAGCGATACGGAGTTGAATACAAGTGTCGGTATGCAATCAGGGCAATACGGTAGGACGCGATTGGATTGGTACAACGCCCCGGATCCAAGACCGGACTATTATAGATATATGCCGAGTTATCAAAGAGATGAAGTGGCAGGAGAAAGATTAAAAGAATTGTTTCTAAATGACGAGAATCTTAAACAAGTAAATTGGAATGCAATATATCAGTACAATCGATTAGGTGGTAATTCACTGCTGAAAGAGATTGGCTATACAGGAGATATCACAAATGAGAATTTCTCCAATTACGTATTACAATCACAGCATAGAGATCCCCTGAGACTGTCATTTAATACCAATATTCAAGCGGCGATTGGTGAGAACACAAGCCTTTTTGGAGGAGTGAATTATGTTCAACAAAAGACACACCACTATCAAGTATTGGAGGATTTATTAGGCGGAACATTTTATATCAACAGGGATAAATTTGCAGTAAGAGATTTTCCAAATTCTAAAGACAAAATTCAATACGATCTGAATAATCCTGATAAAATAGTAAGAGTAGGAGATGATTACGGATACAATTATGATATAAATACAAGTATCGCAAAAGGATGGGGTAAAGCGCTTTTTAGCTTTGATAAAATAGATGCATATGTAGCTTTTGAATTAAGCAATACTTCTTTTTATCGAAAAGGATATTACAAAAACGGAAAGTTTCCTGAAAATTCATTTGGAAAAAGCGATTTACATAGCTTTTTTGATTATGGTTTGAAATCAGGATTAACTTATAAATTCAATGGACGTAATTATATATTTGTAAATGGTATAATGATGACAAAAGCACCATTTGCCAGAGCAGCATTTTTGTCAGCTAGAACAAGAAATGAAGTGGTCAAAGATTTGAAGTCCGAGAAGATATTGGGAGGGGAAGCAGCATATGTTTACAAGAGTCCAAAAATTTCTTTCAAAGCATTGACTTATTATACTACTATCAATGATAAATTGGTGACGAGAAGTTTTTATCATGATTTACAAAGATCCTTTGTCAATTATATAATGTCCGGAATAAATGAAGTACATCTTGGTACTGAGTTGAGTGCAGAGGTGAAATTGACATCATCTTTTTCAGTAAGTGGAGTAGCGGCTTTGGGACAGTATTTTTACAATAGCAGACCAAATGCGACCATTGCTCAAGATAATAATGCAGAAGTATTGACAAAAAAAACTGTTTATATTAATCAATTCAGATTGCCTGGCACACCACAAAAAGCTATGTCACTCGGATTGAGATATAATTCTCCAAAATATTGGTTTGCTACTTTGTCATTCAATTATTTTGATGATATTTGGATGGATTTCTTCCCTGATAGAAGGACAGCCGATGCAGTAAATGGAATAGATAAAGATTCTCAGCCGGATCTTTGGTATAGCGTGATAACACAAGAAAAACTTCCCTCAAATTATACTTTGGACTTTTTCGGTGGAAAATCGTTTAAATTGCCTCATAGAAGATATATCTATTTGAATGTTGGAGTGAGCAATATACTGAATAATACAAACTTTATTACAGGAGGCTATGAGCAATCAAGATTTGATTTCGAATCGAAAGATGTAAGTCGATACCCTTCAAAATATTTTTATGCTTACGGCACCAATTACTTTATCAGTGTAACTTTTAGAATGTAAAATTGAACAATTAAAATAAATTTAAAAACAAATAAATATTAATAAAATGAAAAAAATAATTAATTCACTTTTTATTGTTATGCTTGGAGCTTTTGTTTTCAGTTCATGCGTTGATGACAAATTTGACGAGCCTGATTTCCCGTTTACAGATCCTGACATTACAGTCAATAGTAATATAAGACAAATCAAGGATTTGATGGGGGGTAATACTAATTTTGAAATAAATGACGATTTGGTATTTAGTGCTGTAGTTATCGCAAATGATAGCCTTGGCAATTTTTATAAGAAGATTGTTGTGCAAGATTCTACTGCCGGTATTGAAATATTGATAGACGGTAGAAATTTATATGGTAAGTTCCCTGTTGGTAGAAGAGTTTTTGTAAAAGCAAAAGGTTTGGTGCTTGGGCGTAATCGAGGAGTTGTACAATTGGGTTGGACTTTGTCAGAAGGAGATTTAATAAGCATATTAAGTAAAGATGTTGATAAATACGTGATTGGCGGTTCTTTGAGAAATTATATTCAACCAAAAGAAATGAATATTTGTGGTTTCGGAGAATATGATATCAGTACTCTTATAAAATTCAATAATGTTCAATTTGACAAGGGTGAATTGAGTAAAACATTTGCTGACGGCACTACCAAGACTGACAAGAGTCGCACGCTATTGGATTGTGCTAAAAATCAATTTATAGTCAGAACAAGTGGATATGCTGAATTCGCATCAGATACCTTACCTGGAGGAAATGGTAGTTTAGTTTGTGTTTTGGGAATATATAAATATGACGACCAAGCATTTGAATGTAAAAGGTTTCAAGGTGCTTTGAGAAGTCTTGACGATATAATATTTGACAAAGAAAGATGTGGAGGAGGTGCTTCTGGAGATGAGACTTTAACTACAATTAAATCAGTAAGGGATATGTTTGCAAACGGACAGACGACAATGGCTGATAAGGTGAAAATAAAAGGAATTGTTATTTCAGATAAAGAAAACGGAAACTTGCCCGGAAAGAATCTTGTGATTCAAGATGAAACAGCAGGAATTGCTATTAGATTTGATAGTAACCATGATTTTTTCTTAAATGATGAAGTTGAAATCGTAGTTAGCAATTTGGAGACTTCAGAATATAATAATCTTTTACAATTCAATAATGTTTCATTAGAAGCAGCTACCGTTACAGGTACCGGTTCAGTTACTCCTCGAATCGCTTCAGTCCAAGATATATTGGACAATGGAGAAGAGTGGGAATCAACTCTAGTAAGTGTAAAAGAAGCTACTATTTCAGGTGGGACGATTTACAAAGACTTTGATGTTGTCGTAGGCGATGCAACAGGATCAGTTGATTTGCATACTAGTTCTTATGCAAGTTTTGCAGAATCTCCACTACCTTCCGGTACAGTTAAGGTTACTGCTGTCGTAAGTCAATATAAAGACAATTATCAATTATTTATTAGGAATTTGGATGATGTTGAGGGAGGAACTCCTCCTCCGGGAGATGAGACTTTGATTACTATTAAATCAGTAAGGGATATGTTTGCAAACGGACAAACAACAATGGCTAATAAGGTAAAAATTAAAGGAATTGTTATTTCAGATAAAGAAAACAGCAACTTACCCCAAAAGAATCTTGTGATTCAGGATGAAACTGCAGGTATTGCCATTAGATTTGATGGCAATCATGATTTTTCTTTAAATGATGAAGTAGAAATAGTAGTTAGTAATTTGAAAACTTCAGAATATAATAATCTTCTTCAGTTCAATAATGTCTCATTAGGAGCAGTCACTGTTACAGGTACGGGTTCAGTTACTCCTCGAATCGCATCAGTCAAAGAGATATTGGACAATGCAGAAGCTTGGGAATCTACATTAGTAAGAGTGAAAGAAGCTACCATATCTGGTGGGGCCAAATACAAAGACAAAAATGTTGTCGTGGGAGACGCAACAGGAACAATTGATTTGTACACTAGGGCTAACGCTAGTTTTGGAGAATCTTCGCTACCTTCAGGAACAGTTAAGGTTACTGCTATCGTAAGTCAATATAAAGATAATTATCAATTATTATTAAGGAATTTGAATGATGTTGAATAATGTTTGTGCTTTTATAAAGAAGCAGGAATTTTCAATCTGAAAATTCCTGCCTCTTTATTTATATTTATAAATTGAACTCTATACCTTGAGCTAATGGCAAATCTGTACTATAATTCACAGTACTTGTTTGTCTTCTCATATATACTTTCCAAGCATCAGAACCACTTTCTCTTCCTCCACCTGTTTCTTTTTCACCACCAAAAGCGCCACCGATTTCAGCTCCTGAAGTACCTGCATTGACATTGGCTATACCACAGTCTGAGCCCATTCCTGACAAGAATGTTTCCGCTTCGAGCAAATCTTTTGTGAATATTGCTGAAGAAAGACCTTGAGGCACATCATTGTTTATCGCAATCGCATTTTCAACACCACCTGAATATTTTATCAAATATACTATCGGTGCAAATGTCTCTTCTTGTACTATCTTGAAATGGTTTTGTGCTTCTGCAATCGCAGGTACTACATAAAGTCCGTTTTCAAGTCCTATACCCTTGGCAATTTCACCGCCAAAAAGAAGTTTTCCTCCTTCTTCTTGTACCTTTGTAACTGCTTCTTGGAAAAGTTCTACAGAATATTTATCGATAAGCGGACCTACCAATGTATTTGAATCAAGAGGATTGCCTATTTTCTTTTCTACACTTTTATAAGCATTTACGAATTTTTCTACAAAAGTATCATAAACATCTTCGTGGATAATAATTCTTCTTGTCGTAGTACATCTCTGTCCGGCAGTACCCACAGTTCCGAATACAGTTGATGGTATTGCCAATTTCAAATCTGCATTTGGAGTAACAATGACAGCATTATTTCCACCTAATTCAAGCAATGTCTTGCCCAATCTTTTTCCTACTATTTGCGCTGCTCTTTTTCCAACAGCAGTAGAACCGGTTAGAGATAATAAATCCACTCTTTTATCGCCTAGGAAATTATCACCCATTACAGATGATTTTGCTACCATCATATTGAAAACTCCCTCGGGAACATTGTTCTCTTTCAAGACATTTTGAATAATATTCATAGTTGCAATAGCAGTAAGAGGTGTTTTTGAAGATGGCTTCCATACCACAACATCTCCTGCAGCAATAGCCAATGCAGAATTCCAAGCCCAAACCGCAACGGGAAAATTATACGAAGTAACTATTCCGACAACTCCCAAAGGTTGATATTGTTCGGTAAGTCTGTGCATTGGTCTTTCGGATTGAAGATTAAAGCCATTCATAAGTCTTGCTTGTCCTACAGCAAAATCACATATATCTATCATTTCCTGAACTTCTCCAAGCCCTTCTTGATATATTTTTCCCATTTCCAAAGTGACCAAAGCACCGAGAGGTTCTTTGTACTCTCTTAAAGCCAGACCTATTTGTCTTACTACCTCTGCGCGTACAGGAGCAGGAATCATTCTCCATGTTTTGAATGCTTCTCTTGCTTTAGTGATTACCATTTCGTAATCATCTATAGTTCCATTTTTAACTGAAGCGATTTCTTTTCCATCGATGGGAGAATATGAAGTGGTAGTTTTACCTTCTGTATCAAACCACTTAGTTCCGGTTGTCAATCCCATATTGACATCTGAAATGCCTAATTTATCTAATATTTCTTGTTTTGTCATCATAATTAATTGTACTTATTTATTTTGTTTATTTAATTCGTTTAATTCCTTGACAGCTTGTTCGATTTCATCTTCGGTAAAACTCTTTTCAAGGCATGCCTCTTCAAGAGTTCCCCATATAGGTTCGCCACAAACAATACATCTGATTCCTTTTGTTGAAAGGTATTTGACTGAAAATGGGTAATCTTCAATCAAATCTTCTATAGTTATATCTTTTGTTATCTCCATAATCATTATTTTTTGTTATCTTCAAGATAATTAACGAGATCCAAATATTTTTTTGCTTCTTTCAAAATATCTTTTTTCTCTATTCTTACTCCGTCTATATAAGGGATTATTTTTATATCATTATAGCCGTCTTTTTTTAGTGTTTTATATAAGTCTTTGGCTGAAACATATTCCTTGTAAAGACCAACTGTATAGTAATATTTGTTTTTAGCTAAGTCTTTTTCAATACTCGAATCCTTATATTTTTTTAATAAATCAACTAGGAAAAGGAAGTCACCCTCTTTAATTTGTATTTTGTAAGTAAGCCCTTTAATAATAGTTCTGTATAGTTTGTATCTCGCATCTTCAATAGATCTACTGATGTACAAACTTTCATTTTTTATTTTTACAGGAAGAGATTTTGTGTTGTGAAAAAACACATCAATTCTATTATTTGCCTTAGTTATTATGTTCTTGGAACGTTTAGGCCCATATGGTTTTGCTGCCGGCAATGAAGCTCCGACTCCTTTGATAATAATCCGATCCGGTTCGATCATTCTTAAAATAAGGGAATCTCCCAATCCTTCTGTTATCCTAACGGAATTTAGTAAATCTGATTTATTGGACTGCCATTCAAATGCATTACCTACAAATTCCACTTTAACTCCAGGATTACTTTTCATCAAAATAGCCACTTTATCGATAAATTCAGTTACTGTTGCATTATCTCTGTATTTATTATCCTTGATAAATATAAGAGGTACTACAAATTTCTCTTTTTTATTCATAGACTTAGTGCCCTTTACGATTTTAGTGCCTGATTTTATCACTTTAGTCTTAGGCTTTGCCTTCGTGTTAATTTCATTGGTCTTAGGTTTATTAATCTTCGGTTTGGTGTCCGTTTTAACAATAGGTTTTCCCTGAGGTTTTTCCTTCGATTCAGGTTTATTCTTTACGACAGGAGTTGTCTCGATCGTATTTTCTTGTTTCTTTTCTTTTTGTACTTTTGTTTTATCTTCTGTAACTTTATTTTTCACAACTTCCTTATTTGGTTTTGTGTCTTTTTGTTCAGAAGGGGTAGGGGGTTGCTCTACAGGAGTAGTTTCTTCTTTTTTGGGTTCATTTAAGGCAACTTCATTATCTTTTTCATTTTCCTCAAAAGCATTTTCTATAAGTTTAAGATGCCTGTTTCGCAAATAAGGGATCTCATAAGCATAAACTCTATGGGCATCAATAAGTTTTTTGAAGTATATCCAATAGAGATCTTGACCTCCAAATCCCATATCTTTTCTATCTGAATTGAAGATGCCGCCTTTTCCAGAAGAAAGGACTCTGAATCCAATTTCATCTCCGGAAGAGTTGATTGGCATACCTAAGTTTTGAGGGGTTGACCAATCGTCATCTTGAAAACTAAAACTACTAGTGAATACATCAAAACCACCGATGGAATTTAAGCTATTTGAACTAAAATACAAATTTTCTCCATCTTTTGTTACAAAAGGGCTAATCTCATCAAATTTTGAATTGATTTTGCGACCTAGATTTACCGGTTCAAACCATTTTCCGTCTCTTATTCCGGTAAAATACAGGTCGTAACCCCCATATCCTCCTTTTTTATCAGAAGAAAATATAATGGTGCTATCATTGATGAACTGAAGATGCCTAAATCCAAATTCTGCATTGATTGGAGCTTTGAGTTTGTCTTGGGTATTTAATTGTTTCGCTGCATGAGAATAATCGGAGACAAATATTGAACCATAAAAGATGGATGGTCCTAAAAAGTATGCTACCTTTTTATCTCCTTTGAAAAAGTCGAGGAAAATTGTGTTTTTATTATTTTGCGAACTGAAAATATCAAATAATTTCTCCCATTCTCCATCTGAAAAATCTACTTGGAATTCTTTGTATTGCTTTGTTTTTTTTAGTCCATACACTCTGTCTGATGAGAAATAGAAATGGTGAATATCGCTTGGACTTTGTATAGGTAAAATATCGTTATATGGAGTATTGATTTCAGCTCCCCAATTTTCGATAAAATGATTAGCTGGTTTGTATTTTAATTTTATTGCATTTGCGCATCTTTTAATTTGATAGAGTGTTTTTTCTTTCTCGTTTTTATTGCTGCCAATATCGTACAAATATTTTTTGTAATAAACTATTGCTTTTTCAAATTTTTGTTGATGATGATATGTTTTTGCAAGGTAAAGATTTAATCTTTTGTCAGTATTGCCCATCAACATCGAGTTATTGAAATCCTCAATGGCTTTTTTAAAATGCATACAATGATAATTGCAAATTCCCCTTTTGAGATAGGCCACATCATCAGCAAAATTGGATAAGTGTTTGTTGTAATACTTCAATGCATCACAATACTTCTCAGATTTGAATAAATTGTTAGCAACTTTTATGGGAGATTGTCCATAGGAAAAAATTCCAATCACTAAAAACATCGTTATAAATGCTACTTTTTTGTATTGTGAATATCCTTTTAACATTTTAAATATTTTGATTAGTGTCAAAATTTTCAAGGTAATCAGAAACTCGTTTTAGGAATGAACCACCTAGAAAACCATCGACTATCCTGTGATCATAGGACAAAGATAAATACATTTTATTTCTAATCGCAATAACATCACCATATTCTGTTTCGAGCACAGCTGGTTTTTTCTCTATCAAACCTATTGCCAGTATGGCTACTTGTGGTTGATTGATAATTGGTGTGCCGATAATATTTCCCATTGACCCTAGATTAGTGATGGTAAAAGTGCCACCTTGAATATCATCCGGTTTTAGTTTATTATCTCTTGCTCGATTGATTAGATCATTAGTAGCTTTGGTAAGTCCTTCAAGATTCATTAAATCTGCATTTTTTATAACAGGAACTATAAGATTACCATTAGGTAGAGCGGTTGCTATTCCGATATTTATATTCTTTTTTACAATAATCTTATCCCCATCTACCGATGAATTGACTAGTGGAAAGTCTTTAAGAGCTTTGACAACTGCTTCAACAAAAATAGGTGTAAAGGTTATTTTTTGATTGTGTTTTGCTTGGAAACCGGTTTTTATTCTATTTCTCCAATTTACCAAATCAGTCATATCTGTTTCAACAATAGAGGTAACATGTGGAGCGATACGCTTTGAATCCACCATATGGTGAGCTATAAGTTTGCGCATTCTGTCCATTTCGATTATCTCATCACCGGCAGATTTAAAACTATATTTTTTTGCAGAATCAATGTGCTGATCGAAATCGGACTTCTTTTCTTCAATATAATTTAGAATATCTCTCTTTGTGATTTTACCATTTGCCCCTGTACCTATGATGGTATTTAACTCGTCAAGATCGATATTGTTCTTTTTGGCAATATTTCTGACCAATGGAGTGAATGTCTTGTTAGAAGGATTGTCTTTTTGTATTTCAATCTGCTGTTCGACCTCTTTAGTCTCTACAGTATCAAAATCTAATTCTTGATCTTCCGGCAATATATTATCTTCTTCAGAACCATTATCGCTTTCAGTCTCGATTAATGCCAAAATCTCACCAACAGGAACGGTTTCATCTTTGGAAAAATTTAGCTTCTTAATTATACCATTTACCGGAGATTGGATTTCTGTGTCCACCTTATCAGTTGCAACTTCCAAAATAGTCTCATCTTCAGCTATGTTGTCGCCTTCATTTTTTAACCAACTGATTATGGTTGCTTCGATTACGCCTTCTCCCATCTGCGGCATCAACAATTTATATAAGGACATAGATTAATATTTTTTGTAAAATTATATCATTTTTTTGATAATAAAAATTTTCGCAATAGATTAAGTGCAAGAACTGTGCTAGTTTCGATATTTTTCAATCTATTTTTACCCAATTGCAATTTTAACGTTTTAATATCATCTTTTGTTCCGGCGGCAAGCCAAATAGTTCCTACGGGTTTTTCCGGTGTTCCTCCTGTTGGACCGGCAATTCCGGTAGTAGCAATAGCTATATCAGTATTAATTGCTTTTAAAGCTCCAGCAACCATCTCTTTTGCCGTTTGTTCACTGACAGCTCCAAAATTCTCAAGCGTTTTTTTATTGACATTCAATACATTTTCCTTTGTTTCATTGGCATATGAAACTACACTACCTTTGAAATATGCGGATGAACCAGAAACGGATGTGATAAAATGGGCTACATTTCCTCCTGTGCAACTTTCGGCCGTTGCCAATTGTAGATTCCTTTCCTTTAACATATTACCTACGACCTTTTCAATTGTATCATTTTCATATCCAAAAATCAAATCGCCGATTCTGTCATGGATTTTGCCAGAATACTGCTGTACAAGTGCTTCCAATGCTTCTTTATCTTTTCCTTTTGCTGTCAAACGAAGTCTGACTCTTCCTAAATTGGGCAGATAAGCAAATGATAAATTTTCAGGTATCGAATCCGTGATATCCTTTAGTTTGTCAGCGATAACTGCCTCCAATTCACCAATGGTCAGGATTGTCTTTTTGACTAAATAGAAGTCTTTATTGTCCTTTTGTAGCAGGGGAATCACTTCATCGGTAAATATACTTTTCATCTCCGGGGGAACTCCAGGCATTGAAATAATGGTAGCTCCATTTTTATTGAAAAGCATTCCCGGTGCTGAACCTACCCTGTTTTTAAGAAATACGGTATTTTTAGGAAAGAAACTGTAGTCGTAAAGCATTTCTTTTATCTCACCACCTCTCATTTTGACATAGGCTTTAACTTTATTGTAAAAATCTTCATTGAATTCCATTTCAACGCCTAAGAATTTTGCATAAGTTTTCTTTGTAATATCATCCAGTGTGGGACCTAATCCTCCGGTTGTAAATACAAAATCTGCACTAGAACTAGCTTCATTCAAGGCTTTTATAATTTCATTTTCCTTGTCTTGGACAGCAATTATTTTCTTTACACTTATACCAAGCCCCGTTAGATTTTCCGCTATCCAACTTGAATTAGTGTCCCTTACTTGTCCAATCAAAAGCTCATCGCCAATGCTGATTAAATATGCTGTTTTTTCTTTCATTCCTATTTTTTTAACTCGGGTTTTTCTTTTACGTTTTGTATGTGTTTTTGAAATGGATTATTGCTAAATCTAGCTGTTCCAATCAATACTATTACATCACCGGATTTTAGTGTTTTCCATTCGGATGGATATAATTTTTTATCATCTGGTAGCATCATTAGCAATTTATTATTGAGATCATAACTGTATTTTCCTTTATCTTTTATTTCTGAGAAAAAGCCGTGGTTATAACTGAAATCAGGATTGAATTTGTACCATTCTCCGAAGTCAATCATATCCTTTGGTCCTTCTTGGCCATTAGAAATATAATCGACTACATAATAATCCCTGCTTAAAAATAATACCGGTTTATGCTTGCTCTTAAAATAATCATTTAGCTCGGTTTTAGCCGTAGCTCTTTCTTCATCAACGAATCTTTCTTTGACTATAGGTTTTTCTTTCAAGTGGTTTGTAGCAGGCTCAATTTCTTGAGTAGATAATTCCTTTTGACGTCCGGAAGTATGCTCTTTTGCTGCATTGTTTTTACAAGAGCCAACAACGGATATGAATATTACTGATAATATTAGAATTCTAAGCATTTTTTAATTATTTTGCATTTTATTAAAGTAATTGCAAATTTAGCGAAATTGTAGATGTATAACAAATTTATTGAATATATAGAAAAAGAAAAACTTTTTGCTCCTGACGATAAAATACTGATTGCAGCTAGCGGTGGGAAAGATTCTATGGCATTAATCAGCCTTTTGATCAAGGCCAAATACAGTGTAGGAGTTGCACATTTCAATCATATTACAAGGGAGGGAGAGTCAGATAGAGACCAAAAGTTTGTCAGTAACTATTGCAAAGAAAAAGGGCTTCCTTTTCACACAACTTCAGTAAATATAAAGCAGCTTTTAGAGAAAGGACAGGGGAATAATTTTCAAGACTTGGCTAGGATTAAGAGGTATGAATGGCTTGAGCATGTGAGAGCTGAGCATAAATACGATTTTATAGCAACCGCCCATCACAAAAACGATAATGTTGAGACTTTTTTGTATAAAGCTGCAAAAGGAGCGGGGATAAAGGGATTAAGCGGAATCAAATCCAAAAACGGAAATGTTGTCAGACCGATGCTTGATATTTTGAGAAGCGAAATTGATAATTATGTAGTGCAAAATAATGTACCTTTTGTAGAGGATAGCAGCAATAAAAGCGATGACTATGATCGCAATTTCATTAGACATAATATCGTGCCTGTATTTGAAAAATTGCATCCAAATTTTGTGAATCGCATATCGGTTTCGATTGAAAATCTTAAGGAATTGGATAAGCAAATTGAATTTTTATTGGATGCATTTTCAGCCAAATATATTTGCAGAAAAAAAGGGTGGATTATCATTAGTAAATCTATTTTGGATAAAGTTCAAGACAAATCCGGATTTTTGTTTTTTCTGCTTCAAAAATACGATTTCAATAAATCACAAGTTTTGGATATCGTCAATTCTATGGAGAGTGTCGGTGCTTTGTTTTATAGCGAGAATTATCAATTGCTTGTAGATAGAGTTTCTTTCATTATCAAAAAGAAAAAAATCGATAAAAGCTGTATTTTCAATGCGAATTTGGGTGAGAATATCTTAGAGGAGTACGGTATGTTAAAGCTTGAAATTGTTGACAATGAAGGATTGGTATTTAGTGAAAATGTGAAATATATGGATGTTTCCGCCTTGAATTTTCCACTTAATATTAGGTGTTGGAAGCATGGTGATAAATTTAAACCCTTTGGGCTTAAAGGAAAATCAAAGAAACTAAAAGATTATTTTACTAATAAAAAAGTAAACAGATTTGACAAAAATAATACTCTGCTAATGCTAAATGGAGAGGATATTTGTATGATACTGGGGGATGATATCTCATACGATTACAGAGTACAAAGCACTTATGAAAAAGTGCTTAAAGTTATGTTTTTACCGGCTGTTTAGAAAAGCACAGAACACAGAAAGGCATTGGGTTTAAAAATAATAATGTGGTAAATACCGTTAAAGC
>JALVAD010000059.1 GCA_027011385.1 Saprospiraceae bacterium
AAAAAATACCAATATGGTATACCTAAAGAACTTTGTTGATTAAGCATTTCTGAACCATCCTTGAAGCTTATTATCACAAGAATCAATAGACCAACACTATATATTAATTTCTGCATCCAATAATTTTCAAAAATCCTTTTCATATAATACATTTCAAAACATTTAGTTTTTTATGTAATTTCCAATCTTCCAAGTACTTTCAATTTTTTAGCCTCGCTTAAAATTTCTTTTGCTAAATCGTTATTATCTGTTTTAATAACTATAACCTTATTATTATCAACTAAATCATCTTTCATTTTTTTTGCTTCTGATATCGAAAAACCTGCTTTTTCATTCAGTAGTTTGATGAAGGGAAGCTTTCTCATCCCAACTTCCCAACCTTCAAATATTACTTTTATCATTACTTCTTGATTTTAATTTTAAAGGGGCAGGAATTTTACCTAGATTTGCACCAGTGGTTCTTCGTGCTCCAATTTACAGGTCTTACTTAACCCATCCTACACCCCTCCAACAACCCAATACTTCAAAATGCTGTAAATAGCTCTGACACCGTCTTTCCACCCTATTTTCTTCCCCTCTTCATAGGTTCTGCCGTAGTATGATATCCCTACTTCATAGATTCTGATGTTTTTTACTCTGGAAATTTTATTTGTCACTTCCGGCTCAAAGCCAAAACGATTTTCTTTTAGCTTGAGGCTTTGGATTATCTTGGTGTCAAACATTTTGTAGCAAGTCTCCATATCCGTAAGATTGAGATTGGTGGTCATATTGCTCAGAAATGTAAGAAATTTATTGCCCAAAGTGTGCCAGAAGAACAAAATTCTATGAGGTTTGCTACCCATAAATCTTGAACCATATACTACATCAGCTTCTCCTCTCAATATGGGTCTGAGCAAATCGTTGAATTCTCTTGGGTCATACTCCAAATCAGCATCCTGAATGACTAAAAAGTCACCTGTAGCTTCTGCGATTCCTTTGTGTAGTGCCGCTCCCTTGCCCATATTTTTTTCTTGCTTGAAATATTTGATGTCAAAATGAGGGTTATCAGCGATATACTTAAGTATTATTTCCTCGGATTTGTCTTTGGAAAAGTCATTAACGATTAGCAATTCTTTTTTGATATTGTCGATTAGCACCAATTCATTGAGTTCATCAAGGATTGCTTTAATAGTATTTTCTTCGTTATATACAGGCATTACAATAGAAAGCATATCGATTTTTCTATTAATCTTCTCCTTCATAAACTTCAAGTTTTAAATTGTCAATCAGTATTTTTTTATTGCCGTCTCCATTCCAAAATTTGATTGTTACCGATTTTGTACTTGGAGGTATCTCAGCATCAAGATAAATATTTTTTTTATTATTGCCCTGTAGTAATCTGTACACTCTTATCATTCTCTCCTTTATCCTTTTGTTATTGTTGTCATTAAAATCAACTATAAACTGTGTCATTTTCCAAACATCCCATTCCTTATTTGGAGCGTAGAAATCTGCTTCGGCTCTAAGCCATTTTCCTTCATCTGACGGTACGGCAATGTTTTTGATTTCACTCCATTGGAGATCTTTATTCAGGCACAATGACCTTTGACCCTGTATGGGCTTTAGACCACAATCGACAACAGTAGTGTCTTTTTCAAAATCATTTTTGTAAATGATTTTTATATTTTTTCTATATCCTTCATAATACTCTTTTGTGTCCAATAATTTCAAATCATTTTCATTCTTCTCATATCGCCCCAATATTTTCCAAAAATAAGCTTTTGTCATAAAGCCAACTTTGAGCATCCCGTCTTTGTGAGCCTGCCTTGTCAGCCAAAGATTGTAATAAGAGAAAACGATAAATAAAAATGCAAAAATGTACTTCCAATACTTGGTTCTTAGTGTATATTCTACAAATGCAGCAAAAGGAAATGCTAAGATGGGATAAGATTGTACCATTGCTCTGATACCAAGACTACCTCCATACCACCAAATATTCCAAGCAAATGTCAAATAAATAAAAAATAGAAAGAAAACAAATAGTGCTGTGAATATCTCATTATATTTTTTGTACAAATGATAAAATCCAATCAAAGGAAATAACATCATGGGAGAATATACAAGCCAACCGCTTCTGTAGCTGAATAAACCAAGCCAAAAATGGGGTTTTAACACCTTGAATCCCTGATCGTCATAGCTGTAAACCAACCAATGCCCGGAAGCGTATTTCCAATAGATAAGTTGGATACTACCTACCAAAGCAGTCACTATTACAGCTGTAATAAAATATTTTTTATTTGCTATGACGAACTTTATCCTTTCTTTCAAAAATTGCCTACCCCATTTTACTCCCCAGAGCAAAGGAATAAACATGGAAATCATTTCTGTAGGTCTTGTCAATGAAGCCAAACCTACTAAAAAGCCAATCATTACAGCAAATTTGTAATCAGGATTTTTATAAAACTTATAACTTGCAAAAATCAACAAGGCGTAAATGGTAAAAAGGTTGTTGTGAGTCATCGCCCCGGCCATAGTACTATAATCGAGATAATTGGAGCCTAAAACCGTACCCAGAATAGCAATGCCAACAGCTAAATCCTTGAAAAACCAAAGCAAAATAAGCCTGAGAAACCACAAACCAATCATTGCTACCAAAAATGATTCTATCGTTATCATAAATTGATATGGAAAAGAAAAACCGTCTGCTTTGTACTTGTCAGAATGGCTCGCCCACCAATGAGCAATGCCAAAAAAAGGTAAAAATTGGAGAGCTTGCCCCGAAGAGTACTTCATCACATATTTCCCGTCAGCTATTTTCATCGCTTGCTGAAAATCAGGAGTAGGATGATATTCGCTCAGTATTTTATCTTTAAACTTGCACTCTTTTATATCGTGATAGATAAATATTGCAGGTAGATACATATAATAGCCTGATACATCCCAAGAAATCGTAGCTTCCGTTCCATGATTATTCCATTTGGGATAAAAAAAGAATGATGCATAAAACATCACTGCTATAGATACTATATATGCTGCAAAAGAGATTTTATTTTTCAAAATAATAAATAGAATTTTATTAGTAATAAATATGCTTTAAGTCAAAAATGCCTTTCTTTTCAGTCAAATTGATATTACTTGAGTATGTGTTTTCAACCAAAAACTACAAAAATATCCCAAATATACTCAAACCCTTTAGGATTTTTGTAATTTTGGTAAATATATTTATTTTTTGTGTTTGAGTGAAAATCCTGTCCTTTTAACGGCAAAAGCTTATGAGAATATTAAACAAAGTGGTCTTTATTTTGGTTTTTGTGATAATTTTATCATTGATAATTTTCAAAGCCTTTAATATCCCAATTACACATGATGAAGTCACGACAGCATTAAATTATTTTCATTTTAGTAATTGGCAAATTATAATGTATCCGGATAATGCACCCAACAATCAAATATTAAATACGCTTTTTAGTAAATTGTCTTCGAGCATCTTTGGTCTCAGTACTTGGTCTGTAAGAATACCAAGTATATTGAGCTTTATTTTATATACCTTTGGCATTTATCGCATATTAAAGATTATTTTCCCAAATAAAAGTATTCTTTGGATTGCTGCATTATCATTATTTGTAACCAATCCGTATCTTCTTGATTTTTTCAGTTTAAGCCGAGGATATGGAATGGCAAGTGCATTTGTCACTATATCCTCCTCATATTTATTGACAGGATTTATACACAAGGAGGAATCCGGTATTTGGAAATCTGTTTTTTTCGCCATTTTAGCGAGTTATTCCAATTTTACCGTACTAGTTTTTTGGAGTGCGATATCGATATTAGCAGTTGTATTTTTTATTACCCAATACAGAAAAACCTTTTCTAAATTAATAAAAAGGATATTAGCATTGGCTATTGTTTCAATATTGTACCTGTTGCTGATATTGAATCCTATATTAAAAATGACTTCAACCGACCAATTTCACTATTGGTCAACAAAGGGATTTTATAAGAATACTATAATGACATCGGTAAAAAATTGGATGTATGGAGATGGTATTTTATCAGATATTAATCCCAATTTTATTGGATTATTTGTAATAGCAATTTTTGGCTTTGGTTTGTCCTATACTATCTATAAGCTTTTGTACAAGAACCAAAGAAAAACAATATTTCAAAATTCTGTTGTTCTATCTTTTCTAATCTTATTTACTACTTTAGTTGTTAGCCAAATACAAATATTGATACTTCACACACCGAATTTAGAAAG
>JALVAD010000060.1 GCA_027011385.1 Saprospiraceae bacterium
AGTCGTAATAATGGCAAGAATTATGGGAATCATATTGATTTTCCCGCGATTTCATGGACAAACGGAGGAACTGAAGTTATTTCCAGGGGTTTAATTGATTTTGACTTTTCTGGAATTCCCAGTGGAGCCACTATAAATTCAGCTAGCCTATCTCTTTATTCTTACAATTCACCGGCAAATGGAACTCATTCAACACAAAGTGGGTCTAATAAATCTGTGCTTTCTAGAATTATTACTTCTTGGGATGAAAGTACTGTTAACTGGAATAATCAGCCAACAACAACAACTCAAAATCAAGTTTTTCTACCTACAAGTACAAATTCAACTCAAGACTACCCTAATATTGACGTTACCAATCTGGTTCAAGATATGATTAACGATCCTGACAATAGTCATGGGTTTCTTTTGAAACTTGTAAAGGAACAAGACTACAGAAAAATGATTTTTGCTTCAAGTGATAATTCTGACTCCTCATTACATCCTAAACTTGAAGTCACTTTTACAGAGCCTATTCAATCTGACAGTTGTACAACTTTGAGACCAGATGGGAGTCAAGGTAAAGACGCATATATAGAAAGTCGTAATAATGGCAAGAATTATGGGAATCATATTGATTTTCCCGCGATTTCATGGACAAACGGAGGAACTGAAGTTATTTCCAGGGGTTTAATTGATTTTGACTTTTCTGGAATTCCCAGTGGAGTCACTATAAATTCAGCAAGCCTATCTCTTTATTCTTACAATTCACCGGCAAATGGAACTCATTCAACACAAAGTGGGTCTAATAAATCTGTGCTTTCTAGAATTATTACTTCTTGGGATGAAAGTACTGTTAATTGGAATAATCAGCCAACAACAACAACTCAAAATCAAGTTTTTCTACCTGCAAGTACAAATTCAACTCAAGACTACCCTAATATTGACGTTACCAATCTGGTTCAAGATATGATTGACGATCCTGACAATAGCCATGGGTTTCTTTTAAAACTTGTAAAGGAACAAGACTACAGAAAAATGATTTTTGCTTCAAGCGATAATTCTGATTCCTCATTACACCCTAAACTTAAGGTTTGTTACTCAAAAGCTAATTCAATATCAGAAAACATTGATAATATTATTAGATTTGACCTGTATCCTAATCCTGCTTCTAACATTGTTACAATTAAAATTAGAAATAATAATCAAAAATCAGTTTCGATAGAGATTATTAACTCTTTAGGACACCTTATTATGCAAAAATCAGATTTTAAATCTAATGTTTCCATTGATATATCAAACTATCCAAGCGGGATTTATTTTGTTCGTATACATTCGAATGAGATTATCTCCACAAAAAAGTTGATTATTGAATAAATAACAAAACCTAATACCAAGTCAAGTTTTGGGTAAAGTGTTTTAGATTTCAGTACATGTGTTTTTGGTCGGTATTTCTTAGTTAGTCACATCATCCAGAATTCGACACAGATTTTCAGTTAGTCTCTTTCTGGAAAAGGTATCTATGTTTTGATTATTATTTTTTAATTTGTTCCCATTTTGAAATTCTGAAAATCTTTCTAATAAAAACGAATTAATTCCTTTTTTGTCATTGAAATCAACCGCTTTTCCTGATTTTGTTATGTTTATTATTTTTGCGGCATCTCCTGTACTACTACCGATACACAATATACTTCTATTTGCTGCAAGATATTCAAATATCTTCCCTGTTACTATACCCTCAATATTCGGGGTATCATTTAATAAAAGCAATAATATCTCTGAAGATTGGAAGATACTTCCAAGTTTATCATGAGGCAAATAGTCAATTTTGATTATAAAATCTTCAATATGATGTTTTTTAATACTTTCATTAACAATATGATCAACTTTTCCAACTAATCTGATTTTTAATTTAGATCTGAATTCTTCATTTTCGTTTATTAATTCTTTCAATGACTGCCACAAAATTTCAGGGTTTCTATCTTTATTCAATGATCCTATATGTGATAAAATAAACTCGTGATTTGGAGTAACAGTATGATTTTCTTTAAAATCATCTTCATCAAATCCATTTGTAATCACTTCAACCTTCTTTGAACCCAAATCCTCAAGTTCTTTTGCCATAGTCCATCCGATTGATATTACTGCATCCGCTGTTGAAAGAACCATTCTTTCCAGTCTTTTATGCTTTCTATCTGCCCATGTGGTCAATTTCAATTGATCATAAAAATCAATACCTGTCCAAGGATCTCTGAAATCCGCAACCCAAGGAATATTTAATGATTTTTTCAATCCCATAGCAATTAAATGCATAGAATGTGGAGGTCCGGTGGATATAATTACATCCGGTTTCTCTATATTTTTAAAATATCCTGTAAGATATTTTATGGAGGGTTTAATCCAAAATTTTCTTGCATCCGGAATAAAAAAATTACTCCTGATCCAAACACTTATGTTCTGTTTAAAAGAACTTTGTTTTTTTTCTTGAATAAATCCATGTTGAACCTTTTCCTCTTTTTTCATTCCCATAAATTTTTTATAGAATGAATATGGTTCCCAGATAGGATGCTTAATAACATGTAAATTTTCCGGCAAATCTTTTTCAAAACTTTTATCTAAAATAGGATAATGGGGATTTTCAGGAATATATACTATTGGCTCCCATCCAAAATCTCTAAGGTATTTTGCAAATTTCACCCATCTCTGCACCCCTGCACCTCCACTTGGTGGCCAATAATAAGTGATAATAAGGACTTTTTTCATTATTCTTTTGGTATTACCATACAAATATACTTAAACCAAGTAGGTTTTTGGCTTTTTTTAGAAAAATATATTTATAATACTAAATTTGATGCGTTTTCTTGCAAACACTAAAAATAGACATAACTATATATTTAGCAAATGGCTATGATAATTGCCCAAGGTAAAATCACGGAATAAGAGCTTATTCTATTTTGAATCCACTGAAGAAATCGCTGCTAAATTAATTATATTTCTAACGCTGCTAGTCCTATTTACTAATTGAACGGGCTTATCAAAACCTTCCATAATTGGTCCAATAATATTAGCTTTACTCAATTTTGTCAATAGCAACATACTGATATTTGCTGAATTTAAATCAGGACAAACAAGTAGATTGGGTGCTTTTGAAAGATTAGCAAAAGAGTAAAACTCTTTTAGTCTTTCAAAATCTAAAGCTAAATCTGCATGCATTGGTCCCTCAATTTCAATATTAGGGTACATATTTTTCACATCTCCTATTACTTTTTCCAATTTACTCACACATGGAGTTATAACTGATCCAAAATTTGAATATGATAACATAGCAACTCTAGGTACAAAACCAAATCTTGTCAAAGCTTCAATACCATTAGAAACTATATCTACCAACTCTTCTCTATTGGGATTAGTGTTAACTGCAGTATCTGTAATAAATATATCTTTGTTCTTGTATTTTATCCAATGTAATCCGGATACGACTTGAGATTTACCCGGTTCAGGACCGATAATTTTTAATGCAGGTCTTAATACAAAAGGATATGCTGCTTCAACTCCACCAACTATTGTGTCTGCCAATCCCAATTTGACCATCATTGGAGCAAAGAAATACCGGTCTTGCATATCTCTTATTGCTTTTCGTTTTGTAATACCCTTTCTTTGTCTCAATTTGTAGTATTCCTCAACAAAATAATTGTAATACTCAGAATTTTTATATTCTATAAATTCGATTCCCTTGTGGGAATGATGTGTTTCTTTGAATAGTTCAATGGTCTTCTCTTTATCTTTAACCAATAAAATAGGTGTTGCAATTCCATCAACAGCTAATTCAGAAGCCGCCCATATTATCTTTTGATTTTCGCCTTCAGGAAATACAATACGCTTTTTATTTTTCTTAGCTTTTGAATAGATATTTCTCATCATATTCCTAGTCCAATCGATTTTTCCCCTTAGCTTTTCCCTGTACTTATCAATATCTATTTCTTTTTTAGCAACTCCCGTTTTCATTGCTGCTTCTGCAACAGCAGATGCTGTAAAATACAATACTCTTGGATCAAATGGTTTTGGGATGATATATTCAGTACCGAATTCTAATGGCTCATTATCATATTTCTTCTTGACTTCTTCTGGAACTTCTGATTTAGCCAATTCTGCCAAAGAATAAACTGCAGCAAGTTTCATTTCATTATTTATAGTAGTAGCCTCTACATCCAATGCACCTCTGAAAATATATGGAAATCCCAAGACATTATTTATTTGATTTGGATAATCGCTTCTTCCTGTAGCAATAATCGCATCCGGTCTTGCTTCTTTGGCGTCTTCATAGGTAATTTCCGGATCAGGATTTGCCATGGCAAAAATCAATGGATGAGAAGCCATCTTCTTAACCATGCTTTTCTTCAATACTCCCTTGGCAGAAAATCCTGCAAAAACATCTGCACCTTCTATTATATCACCTAAAGTTTTTGCATCTGTTTTCCTGAAAAAAGGTTTTTTATATTTATTCTTATCTTCATCACCCCTTCCTATTCTCAAAACTCCTTTGCTATCTACCATAAATAAATTTTCCGGATTAGCACCTAAATCCAAATAAAGCCTGGCACTTGATAAACCGGCAGCTCCTGCTCCAATTATAACAATTTTTATATCCTCGATCTTTTTTCCAGCTATCTCCAATCCATTTAGTAATCCTGCAGAAGATATGATAGCGGTACCGTGTTGGTCATCATGAAAAACCGGAATATTCATACTCTTCTTTAATTCTTCCTCGATATAAAAACACTCAGGAGCTTTGATATCTTCCAGATTTATACCACCAAAAGTAGGTTCCATAGTTTTGACTACTTCAACAAACTCTTTCGGATCTGATATATTCAATTCTATATCAAAAACATCTATATCGGCAAACTTTTTAAATAATATACCTTTGCCTTCCATTACCGGTTTACCGGCTAAGGCTCCAATATTACCAAGACCAAGAACTGCAGAGCCATTGGTTATAACCCCCACTAAATTTCCCTTGGCCGTATATTCAGTAGCAGCATGAGGATCTTTTTCAATTTCCAAACAAGGTATTGCTACACCCGGTGTATAAGCAAGAGATAAATCTTTTTGGCTGGAAAACGGCTTCGTTGACACAACTTCGATTTTACCCTTTCTTCCGGATGAATGATATTCTAATGCTTCTTTTCGTAATCTATATTTTGAAAGCTTCTTTTCTGACATAAGGCTATTTTTTTACAAAATTAGTACTATAATTATTTAAAACTAGTGATTAGTAAAAAAACTAGTATTGTATTTATTGGGAGTATAAATTAACCCAGGTATTCGTAGATTGAAATTTATCTACTAAAACAATACATTCATCTAGTTTATTAACTTGAATATGGATATTTAAATATTTTTGTAAAAAAATAAGCAGTCATTTTAAACAACTTATCTTAATTAAACCTTTTAACACATGAAAACAATTAAATTATTCTTTGTATTATTTTCAATAATAGCAATACAGATGACAGGACAAAAACAAAATATACCATTAATCGATAGAGAGATATTTTTTGGTAATCCTGAAATTTCAGGAGGCAAATTGAGCCCGGATGGGAAATGGATATCGTTTATGAAAGAATACAATGGCATCATGAATATATGGGTTAAGAAGTTTGATGAACCTTTTGCTAAAGCCAAACCACTTACAAATAATGAACGTCCAATCGGCGGATATTTTTGGACTTATGATTCCAAATATATATTGTATGTTAAAGATAATAAAGGGGATGAAAACTATCACGTTTTTGCTGTAAATCCAACAGACAAGGTAACGGGAGATGGACTACCCATATCAAGAGATTTAACTCCTAATGATAAGGTTAGAGCAATGATTTATCAAGTGAGTAAAAAGAATCCTGATATATTGATGGTGGGACTAAATGATAGAGATCCGGCATATCACGATCTTTATAAATTGGAAATTAGTACAGGGAAGTTGACATTGATATTTAAAAATACTGAAAAAATCAATGGTTGGGATTTTGATTGGGATGAAAAATTGAGATTAGCAAATAAGACACTTGATAATGGAAACTCCCAGATACTCAAAGTCAATGAAGACAATACATTTACACCGATTTATGAAACCGATATATTGGAAATTGCTTATGTGGCAGGATGGACAAAAGATAATTCTCAGATATATTTAGTATCGAATAAAGGCGATGATGCGAATCTTACAGCTTTATACAAAATGAACCTGAGTACCTTAAAGACCGAATTAGTAGAAAAAGATCCTGAAAATAAAGTTGATTTTGGTGGAGTTTTCTTTAGTGATGTGACCAAAGAAATGATTTTAACAAAATATACCGATGCAAAGTCCAGAAGATATTGGAAAAACAAAAAATGGGGAGATGCTCATGAATTCTTGAAATCTAAATTTCCGGGCAGAGAAGTATCATTGGGTAGCAATACCAAAGATGAAAAGAAATTTTTAATCTCTACTTATGGTGATAAATATGTAAGTGAGACTTATTTCTTTGATATGGAATCTAGAAAATTGATATATCAATATACTCCAAGACCAAAACTTAAAAAATATGAAGAATTTTTGTGCGAAATGACCCCGATTACTTACAAAAGTAGTGATGGAATGGAAATTCCTGCTTATTTAACAATGCCAAAATTTAAAACAAAAGATAAAGCTCCTTTGATTATGTTTGTACATGGAGGTCCGTGGGCAAGAGATTATTGGGGTTATAATTCTTATGCACAGTTTCTGGCGAATAGAGGATTTGCCGTGCTTCAACCTAACTTTAGAGGTAGTACAGGATACGGTAAAAAGTTTTTGGACGCAGGAAATAAGGAATGGGGTGCAAAAATGCAGGATGATGTTACTTGGGGAGTGAAGCATTTGGTAAATCTTAAAATGGTTGATAAAAACAAAGTAGCGATAATGGGAGGTAGCTATGGAGGATATGCGACTTTAGCCGGAGTGACTTTCACACCGGATGTTTATGCTTGCGGAGTTGATATAGTCGGACCAAGTAATCTTTTCACATTGCTGGAATCAATACCTCCATATTGGGAATCATTTAGAAAAACAATGTACAAAAGAATGGGAGACCCCAATACGGAAGAGGGAAAAGCTATTTTGAAAAAAGAAAGTCCACTTTTCTTCGCTGATCAGATCAAATCTCCTTTGATGATTGTACAAGGTGCAAATGATCCAAGGGTAAAACAGGCAGAATCTGACCAAATTGTTGTTGCCCTCAGAAAATTAGGAACTGATGTTGAATATCTACTTGCTGATGATGAAGGTCATGGATTTCATAAACCGGTTAACAACATGGCAATGTTTGCAGCCTCTGAAAAATTTCTTGCCAAATATTGCGGTACAAGATACCAAGATGATATGCCGGAGGATGTCGCAAAAAGATTGAAAGAATTAACTCAAGATATTTCGAAAGTTGTGTATAAAAAACCATCAAAAGTTAAAATAGCTTCAACTTTACCAAAATTCACAGATGATTTGAAAGAAAGAACTTTTAATTATGCATTGGAAATCGAACTTCAAGGTCAAAAAATCCCTATGGACATGAGTCGTTTAATTAAAAAAGAGGGCGATACTTGGGTTATTACCGATGTTTCTAAGACTCCAATGGGTGATAGTGAAGATATCATGTATCTCAAGGATATGAAACAAGTCAAGAGAATAATTAAGCAGGCAGGTCAAACATTTGAATTTGATATTTCCGATGATAAAATCTCTGCAACAATGATGGGTAAGACGACCGAAACAGCTATCACAGGTGCATTTTTAATGGATGGAGCAGGATATGATTTGATGATTTCCAGATTTCCTCTAGCTGAAGGATACAAAACTTCATTTTATAATTTTGATTTTATGACTCAAAAATTGAAAACGATGAAATTAGAGGTTCTAGGAAAAGAAAAAAATCTATGGAAAGTGAAAGTTTATAATAATGACAATGATAAAGAGACAGCAACTTTATGGATTGATAGTAACAGAAAACTTGCGACTAAAATGGAGATGATAATACCGGCAATGGGTAATGCTAAACTCACTTCTGTTTTGAAGTAGAAATATAAAACATATATTTTCAAGAATATAGCCCAATATATAAATTAAAGTGGTGAATAATTCCATCTAACTAGATTGTTAAGTGGTTGATAATTCGAATGTAAGAACCCATCCCCGACCCTTCCCTTAGCAAGGGAAGGGAGTTGTGACGGCTCTTAATCTACGGTATTTTTTAAGCTTTTGCTTTTACGATTCAAAGTTAGCTATTTGATTTTACTTAAACATAGTCTCGAAATTTGGGTTAATTCTGTTTCAAATTTATAGGCATTAAAAATTTGCCTGTTATAAAAAACACCTTGTTTTGGTCTTATATTATATTAGAACCTTTGTCCCTACCTACACCTTAATAAAGTTCAGCCAGATTTATAAATGTATATTTTCATTTTACCGTTATTTTGAAAATATATTATCCTATATTTTCGTTTCTTTTTACTTCTTTTTAGACCAAATTCATCTTTTTTTAAATAAAATCACTTTTCTCGCAGCGATTTGTAATAAAAACACATCTATCCGTTATATAAACAGCTGATTATCCACTTGTATATATATAATAAATGATGCAATATTATTAATCAGTAGTATGGATTTTGTGAAATAAAAGTAATGAATTACCCCCAATTCATTAGAATAGGTTGTTAATTTAACATACAATCTAATTTTGATTAAGCTGCTAAACTTGTAATAAGTGGAAAAAAAATAACCATGAAAAAACTAATACTCCTTATTCCTTTGCTCACTCTAGTCTTATCCCTCAATGCCCAAATTGAGATCTGCAACAACGGCATCGATGATGACGATGACGGACTTATTGACTTGTTTGATTCTGACTGTCCCTGTAGCGATAGCGCATATCAGGCATATTGTCCTTTGAACTGTGAATATATACCTGATAGCTTTCCTGATTTTATTATGAAACTGAAATGGAAAGCAGAAATATCTAAGTGGTCGAGGTATATATTTACACCTAATATTGTCTTGGGAGATATTGACAATGATAATCATACAGAAATAATTTCACTAAATACAAATGGAAATGGTCTTCTTACTCCCAATTACAAGAATGGTGTTTCAATTTTTGAAGGCAGTACCGGAATGCTTAAAGGCACTTTTAATTTTACCGGGGACACTTCGTGGATGGTTGTTTCAGGCTTTGCAATCGCTGATGTAAATAAAGATGGTATAGGGGAAATATTTATTCATAATATAGATGACACAACATTATTGTGTTATAATTATCAAGGAAATTTAATTTGGAGATCAGACAAGCTTCCATATTTTAATAAAACTATTATGATAAATCTTGCAGACTTTAATAGTGATGGAATACCTGAGATTTATTTTGGAAATACCATATTAAATGCTACAACGGGTATATTATTAGCTCAAGGCAATATTGGATTTGGTGCTAATATGACTAATTCTTCATATCAAGATATATATCATATATTTCATAGTGTTGCCGGAGACTTTTTGCAGGATAGTCCCGGATTGGAACTTGCAGCGGGAAATACTGTTTACAAAGTTAATTTAGTAAATCTAAATGGTTCTAACGGAAATTCAATGATTCCTGTAATTGCGGAAAAATCAGTTATTGAAGGTCTTACATCATCAGCTGATATTGATGGAGATGGTAAATTAGATGTTGTGCTTGTACGTTCATCAGACTATAGTGATGGAGGAGGAGTAATGATATGGAATCCAAGAACTAGAAAATCAATAGCAAGTGGTAAAGCCGGTGGAGGAGGAGGAATCGCATTTATAGGAAATGTAGATAATGATTGCACACCTGAAATAGGAGTAGCATTTGGTCATGAGCTGAAAATGTATAAATATGACGGGACACCTAATCTCAAACTATTGTATTCATTGCCAACTACAGATGATTCAGGAAGTACAGGCATAACTATGTTTGATTTTAATCAGGATGGTAAAAATGAACTTGTTTATAGAGATGAGACAGATTTACAAATAATAGAAGGGAAGACGGGGAAAATATTAAGTTCATATCCAATCAATAGTGGAACATTTTTAGAATCGCCAATAATAGCTGACATTGATAATGACGGTCAAGCTGAAATAGTTGTCAATGGATATATAGAAGATAAACACAAGCTTCAACTATTCGCCTTTGAATCTGCCGGTGCACCTTGGGCACCAGCCCGCTCAGTCTGGAATCAAACTGCCTACAATGTCACCAATGTAAATGACGACCTGACCATACCGCGATATCCGCAAAATACAGCTACTTTTATATCAGGTACCGACAGTTGCTCACAAGCCACCTGTCCACAGGTCTATAACAGTTTTATGGCACAGGCGACATATCGTACACAACAGGGCTGTGTGCAGTGGCCAAGCCTTGACTTGCAGCCCGAGTTATTGGATTGGACATGTTCGCCTGATAGTGTGACTTTGAGTTATGTGATACACAATCAAAGTGATGGTTTGGTAGCCAATGACACCTTTGGATTAAGGATATATGATAGCAATCCTTTTGATAATATAGCCAATGAGATACTTTATAAGGAATTATTCCTGAATATATCAAAAGAAAGCACTTCCGATACATTTACCGTTACAATCCCCAAGGCTACGGGATACATATATATATTGGTCAATACTAAAAAAGATGCTACCACACCGCTTGAGATACCTCTTTCCAGTATAGCAGAATGCGACTATCTGAACAATGTGGATAGTGTGGAGATGGATATTGAAGAATTAAATTTGAATATTGGTGATGATATTCAACGATGTGAGACAGGAGTAGTAACTTTTTATGTGCCCGGGGATTTTAGTACATATCTATGGAGTGATAGTTCGACTGATAGTACTTTTACAACTTCAGAAGATGGTATTTTCTATCTTGAAACGACAGATAAATGTGGCAGAATATATAGAGATACTGTTGAAGTTACGAGTTACAGTATCGAAAAACCGAAAATAGATGGAAATATCCACGAGTTATGTGCTGGAGATAGTTTGGAATTTAAGGTATTAGGAGATTACGATGAAGTTAATTGGTTTCCTCCTGAGTTGGTAGATTGTTATACATGTACTTCTGTAAATGTGAGTTCGGATGAACCTTTTTTATTGATAGTACAAGGAGAAAAAGATGGATGTTTTAATAAAGATACGGTGCAAATCTATGTTAAAACCCCGATAGAAATTGAAATTTCAGAGAGTATATGCGCAGGGGATTCAATTTATGTGGGAGGTAAATGGTGGAATTCTTCAGGATTACATACCATAGACATAAAATCAAAAGCCGGATGTGATAGTACAATAAATCTAGATTTAAAAGTAATAGATTTAATAGAAAATACTGAATACTTCACATTGTGTCCACAAGATTCAGTTCGAATCGGAGGGAAATGGATAAAAGAATCAGGACAATATATTTATGAATTGATTGCTCAATCAGGATGTGATTCGCTATATATAGCTAATGTAGAAAAGTTATTTGCACCTGATCTTCCTGAGCTGGAAATTGATTGTGATGAACCAATAGTAAATGCTATAATTAATAACGTTGGAGCTTGGAATATACAATGGAGCAATGGCGATACAACATCAGTTACCAACTATCAAGGTGGAGAAGATGCCAATGTAATACTAAAAGCAGATCCTGATTGTCAATTGCAGTACGACTTTCACGTTTCGGAGTTACCTGATTTGTCACAATTGCCATATTTAGCAGATACATTGATCAATCCTTTATCGACAATATCATTGCAATTAGACTTAAATTATGATGAATGGCAAGTGGAATGGTCACCCATTGAAATAATAGATTGTCCGTCTTGTATGGATGTAGAGATAAATGCAACAGAAGAAGTAGAAATCACGATAAAATTAACTCATAGTTCAGGATGTATTTATACCAAAACATTCACAATAAACATAGATTTCAATGAAGATATATACATTCCAAATATTTTTTCACCAGATGGAGATGGATTTAATGACACATGGTATATTACATTCAAAGACTATCATCCTATGATAATTGAAGCAGCAATATTTGACAGATGGGGCGAAAAGGTTGCAGAATGGCACAATGTACCAAATGTAAATTGGGATGGTATATTTAAAGGAAAGAAAGTAAACACGGGAGTATTTGTGTATTATTTTAAATATAAAGGAAGAGATGGCAAGGAGGTGATAGTGAAAGGTGATGTGACAGTATTGTAGCTTAGGAGTCAATTCGACTGGTTAATTAATTCTTATTGTTATTTTCTTCCTAGATACAAAAAATGCTTTCTTTTGGTTTCTTCCATTCTCTCGATAGAATATCTGAGAGTCGTGCGTGGCAATTGATGGTAATTTTCAAGGAGAAAATCTTCAATAATTTCCGGTTCTCTTTTCCAGGATTCTCTTAGCATCCAACCGATTGCTTTGTGCATCAAGTCCTCTTTATTATCCAAAAGTTTTTTTGCAAGAGTAATAGTGGGGTAAATATCTGATTTGCGTATAAAAGTCCAAGTTGCAACTATCGACATTCGCCTGTCCCAAAGTGATTCGGAAGAGCTCAATTCATCCAATAATTCCAAATCGAAAATTCCATATGAAATAGCATTTCCTAAAATATAGTGTACGGAAACATCTACCAAATCCCAATTATTAATGCCTTTTCTATGCTTTAAGTAAAAATTTGCAATGTCTTTCAGTTGATTTTTATCCTGTTTTTTACTTGCTTTTTTTGCATTCTCGGTTAGTATCAATACTCCAGCCATCCTAACTTCGTGAAATGGTGATTCCAGCAGATGTTTAATCTCTTCAAAACTTAATTTTAAATAGGATTTAATAGCTTTTCTTGTATCCGGCATTGAAACACCGATGAAAATATCTCCCTCACCGTATTCTCCTTTACCGGTTTTAAAAAACCATTCATTGGTCTTTTTCCTTTTTTCAGAGGCAAATTCTTTTAAAGATTTTACAACATTATCAGCAGTTAACATCACAAGGTTGTTTTGGCGATTATTCTAACTCTTTCTCAATCTCAATAATCTTATAAACTTCAATTTGATCTCCCACTTTGATATCATTGAAATTTTCGATCGTAAGACCACATTCCATACCGGCTTTTACTTCTTTTGCATCATTTTTAAATCGTTTCAATGAACTCAAGTGTGCTGTTTGTGTATCTTTTGCAGGATAGACAACGATACCTTCTCTTATCAAACGAATAGTTGAATTTCTAGTAATTTCACCCTCTTGTACATAACACCCGGCAATAGTACCAACTTTACTTATTTTAAATATATTTCTAACATCTACCAAACCGGTAATTTTTTCTTCCTCTGTTGGAGCAAGCATACCTTTCATGGCAAGTTTCACTTCGTCTATTGCTTTGTAGATAACAGAATAGTGTTTTATTTCTACACCATCTTTTTCAGCCAGTTTTCTAGCAGTTCCGGATGGTCTCACTTGGAATCCTATAATAATAGCATCGGAAACAGTAGCTAACAGAACGTCAGATTCAGATATTTGCCCAACACTTTTATGAATCACATTTACTTGCAACTCAGGGATTGATAATTTTATCAATGAATCTGACAGAGCTTCAGATGTACCGTCAGTATCCGCTTTAACTATTAAATTTAATTCTTTGAAATCGTCAAGTTTTAATCTTCTTCCGATTTCTTCCAAACTAACACGTTTTTTGGTTCTTGTTGATTGCTCCCTGGCAATTATAGATCTTTTAGTTGCGATATCTCTTGCATCTCTT
>JALVAD010000061.1 GCA_027011385.1 Saprospiraceae bacterium
TATTGATGTAAATACAAGCGATCTAAAACCGGCAACATATTTCTTTAGAATAAAATCAAACACTAAAGTTATATTTGAAAAATTAATACTGCTCGGTAGATAAGTATTATTATTAAAGATTTTTTTTGTCCCGGCTATATTCCAATAGTTGGGACAAAAACTATTTGACTATATTTGTACCTTTGTTGTGGTTATTCCCAGGAGAGATTGATTACTTCATTATTAGGCACAATAAAGATTCAGTTCGCTATTTCCGAAGATGACAAAAGGCTTTCCGAAGAAAACCTTTTGTGGCGGTGCGAGTGTTTGCCCTCACCTGAACCACAAAGATATACATTTTATAAATAAAACAGTTGTTAAATTGTATCTTTGTTGTAGTTGTTTACAGAGCAGACATTTTTTTTTCTTTACCCACACAAATATTGAATCCTTTGCAACGTTTTAATCTAATATTACAAATTAACTGCAAAGCATCGTAAATTTTAGAAAACTCAATTATGATAAAATATTTAATGACATTGTTACTGCTGACTACTCTTATCTCTTGCTCTTGCAAGAAGGGTATCAGCAAATCTTCAAGCGATGATAAAAATGGGGTTGAAAACGCTAATTCTATTGATAAAACAGCTGTTTACAATTCTACTAAAGAATATGCGCTTATACTAGAAAAGAAAAGCTTTAAAAAAAATGACCCTTTTCCAACAATATCTTTTTCAATAATTGACCTAGCCAATGGTAACAAAAACATTTTCAATGACATCATTCCGGGTGGAAGAGTTAAATGGATTTCGGATTATGAAATAGAAGTAAAATCTATGATTGGAAGACCAAAAGATATACACACAAAAGTGAAAAAACCATTGTATAAATTAAATGTAAAAACTCTTACTAAATTCAAATAAAATATTTTTTAAATAAATAGATAATTATGTTCAATATAAAAAAACCAATACTTATTGCTTTAAGCGTAATAGTACTTTTCTCTATAAAAGGACTCTATATTTTGGATAATAAAAATATATCCTTTAAAGAATTTTCGGAAAAATTCATTAAAAACCATCTTCATTTTGACGGTCCGGCGCAATTTGCAAAAATCCACAATCACATTAGAGTAAGAGATGACAACGAATTGCCTAAATATAAAATGGGCTACATTTTAAAAGAATTCAATAAAGCAAAGGAATCTCTGCAATATAGAGACTCTAAAAAACTGAATTGGATCGAAAGAGGTCCTACAAATACGGGTGGAAGAACAAGAGGTTTAATCGTAGATCCTTACGATTCTACTCATCAAACGTTCTATGCTGGTTCGGTTGGAGGCGGAGTATGGAAAACTTCCGACGGAGGTGATACATGGGAAAATCTCACTGAAGATTTACACAATCTAGCTACATCAACTCTCGCAATGTCAAAACACAATACCAATGTTATCTACGCAGGAACAGGTGAAGGGTTTGATGGTCTTATGGTCAATGGTAGCGGTGTGTGGAAATCCATTGATAGAGGTAAAACATGGAACGTCTTGAGTTCTACATCTAACGATGAAAGATTTTTAAACGTACTAAGACTAATAGTAAATCCTAATGATGAGGATGAAATATTAGCTTGTACAAGAGGAAGAAAAGATTTTAAATCATTTGTTTTAAAATCAAAAGATGGTGGTCAAACTTGGGAACAAAAATACCTTTCTCAAGGACAAAATATTCAACAATTGGTATATACACCGGGAGATTTTTCTGTGATGTATGCATCTATCTTAAATGACGGAGTTATCAAATCAACTGATAGTGGTGAGACATGGAAAAAAGTTTTTGATTCTAGTTCCACAGGTATTGGAAGAATAGAGATGGCTGTATCTCCGGTAAATCAAGGAAATATCTTTTTATCTTGCGACCATGATTCCGGAGCTCAACTGTACGTTTCAAAGGATTCAATGAAAACCGTAACAAAAGTATTGTTACAAGGTCCTGCAAATTGGTTGGGGGGTCAGGGCTGGTACGACAATGCAATCGCTGCTCACCCTTATGATGCAAATAAAGTTTGGGTAGCAGGATCCGGACCGATTTTGGAAATAATTGTCGCCAATGACGAAAGTGAAATAAATACTCTTAAGGAATTCCAAAACAATACTGATTTTTTGGTTGATATAAATACCGATATTCCTTTTGATGGTGATGGACTCGCTAGTGATTTTGCAAGTCAATTTCAACTAAATCCCAACACATCTGATGATGATTTAGTTGATGTTGAAATAAGGTTTGGAAAAGATAAAAAGCAAAATGCACATTTACTTAATCTCAACTTTTCAACATTTCAACTTTCTTATGATACAATTATTGAAGTTCCTTTTGAAGCTTGGGACTTGAAAAATAATAGGCAAATCGGTTTGACAATAGTCGATTTGGACGCAAATGGACAATGGACTTTCAAAGATTATACAGATGATCCATTCGCATTACCGGACATCGTCTTAGTAAACATGTTTGATTATACCGAAGAAGCAAATGATTTGATTTCAAGTGGGGATAATGTTGTTAATAAAGCCCAGTATTATTTTTACAAGGGTAAAAATCCTGATTTTCAAGGTTCAATTGATAGTTTACCTGAAGGTAAACTTCTCTTTAAAACAGGTGTCGATAAAGGATTATTAGCAGAATTTGATCCCATAACAGATGGATATGGTGAATATAGAGGAATTAGCTCTGTTGGAAGTAAAGGCGTTCACGTAGATCATCATAATTTGATTTTTATTCCGGTAGATACAATTGCAAAATCCTTTTATGCACTAAATGCCAATGATGGTGGCGTTGCTTTTTCCAAAGACAATGGAAAAACATTCAAACAGACAGGAGATACTTTTGCAGAATTTGAAGGAATTGATTATAATACTTCTGATGGCTATAATGTATCTCAATTTTATGGCGTTGATAAGATGAATGGTGCTGACAGATATATAGGAGGCACACAAGATAACGGGTCTTGGGTCTCACCAAAAGACCCTGATACCAAAACCAAATGGAAAAGTGCACCTAGTGGAGATGGATTTGAAGCTGCATGGAATTATGGAAATCCTAAACTCTTATTGGAATCTTCTCAGTACAATAATATTTATAAAAGTACTAATGGTGGTCAAACTTGGAACTATGTAAATATTCCTGAGTCTTCAGGCCCCTTCTTAACAAGGATAGCTTCTTCTCAAATCGATCCTGATTTAGTATTTATTTGTAGTGATGAGGGATTAATAAAATCTACTGATTTTGGTAGTACTTGGACTATTAAAACTATGCCTGACAGTTGGGAATTTACGTATTTTGGACCACCAACCAAAATTTCTCTGGCTGATGCCAACATTGTTTGGTCCGGTTCCGCAATTACAAATAGTTCAAGAATTGCTCTTTCGAGAGACAAAGGAGAGACTTGGGAAGAAACTGCCACTTACGATAAAGCATATATGGGAAATGTTACCGGACTGGCAACTCACCCTATTGATAGTAGTACTGCATATGTATTATTTTCACAAGCTAATGGTCCCAAAATATTAAGAACAACTGATTTTGGAAATTCCTGGACTGATATTTCCGGATTTGAGAAAGATGGAGTGGAAGAAAGCAAAAACGGATTCCCCAATGTTGCAACTTATAGCCTCCTTGTAATGCCTTTTGACACCAATATTATCTGGGCGGGTACAGAGATTGGATTGTTTGAGTCAAAAGATAATGGTACATCTTGGCATTATGCTGACAATGGACTACCGGCTGTAGGAATCTGGCAAACGAAAATTGTTAACGATCAAATAGTAGTCGCTACTCACGGTAGAGGTATTTGGACTCTTGATGTAGAAGAAATTGTTGCAACAAATAATCCAAAAGAAAAAAATATAGATTTTAATGTCTATCCTAATCCTGTTATTCAGGGGACATTCATTAGTTTCAATATTCCTTCAAACACAAAAGTAGATTTATCACTTTATTCATTGGATGGAAAAAAACTAAGAAATATTATTAACCAAAATATCCAAGGGGAACAAAAAATAGCATTTGATAGAGGTGATTTATTGCCGGGAATGTATATTTTGGCATTAAAAACTAAATCTGGTACTTCTTCTAAAAAAATAGTAGTACAATAAAATAATACAGTATAGTTTTGTTAACAAAAGTAATCCGGTAATAATTATCGGATTACTTTTTTGCCTAAAATTTGTTACCTTTTAGTAATAT
>JALVAD010000062.1 GCA_027011385.1 Saprospiraceae bacterium
GACTAATAGTATGTAATAAATGTAATAGTTGGCATGAATATTGCATTATAAATAATTGTAATATGTTAAAAATGCAAATTATTTTATTAGATATTTAAAAATCAAAGAGTTATGAAATGTTTTAGATCAATCGAAAGAACAAAAAGTTGGGGAGATTTCCTTAGTTCTGTTAAAATCAAAGATGTCGGCAAAGTATTTTTGCCAATTATTTTTACTTTTTTAATTGTTTTCTCAATTAATGCGCAAACGGTGTCACTGGGAGATGATATTGCTATATGCAAGGACGATATAGTGACTTTGTCTGATTTGAATCCTGTTAACACAGCTACCGGAGTGAAAAGCTGGGGGACATCCGGAGATGGAGTATTTACTACAGATGCATCATATGCTAATGCGGTTACTTATACACCCGGTGCTAATGATAAATCCAATGGTAGTGTTACGATATATCTATATGGTGTTCAAGGAGCATTATATCAAGATGAAGCAGTGGTTTATATTCAAGATGATGTATTATTTGCTTGTAACGATAATGTTACTTTGCCTTTAAATTTTCATTGTGAGTATCATGTAACTCCACCAATGGTTTTGGAAGGTGAAGATTCAAGTATTCCTTATACTTTGTATGATGTTGAGATAAAAGATGGTGACGGAAATATAATTCCCAATGATATAGTAACCGGTGATTATATAGGGCAGACATTGGTATATACGGTAACTCATCAATGTAGCTGGAACGCTTGTAGTGGTTCAATAACAATTCAAGACAATTACCATCCTATAATTGATTGTGGAAATGATACCATTACTTGTCGTGAAGATTTGATCCCTGATTCTTTAGGTTTTCCAATTGACACTAGCATTTTTAATATCGATACCATATATAGAGATTCATTAGATATTCATAAATATACTGTTTCTGGTTGGGATGCATGTGGAGACGTGACATTGACTTATCAAGATGAAGAATTGGATTTTGAATGTGGAATAAACTTGGATTACCAACAGAGAATTGTGAGAAAATGGAAAGCGGTTGATCAAAGTGGTAATACTTCACAATGCAATGATACAATCATGGTGAAGAGAATACCTGTAAGCTCAGTCATCTTGCCTCCAAATTGGAATAATGTAGATACAAATGCACTTTCTTGTGATGGTGATTGGCTTGCGACTGCACTTCCAAATGGGAATCCTTCACCAGATTATACTGGTTGGCCCGAATTGTGGTCATGTAATAGTATCGAATACAGATATGATGACTCTAATTTTCCAGGTTGTGGTAATACATTTGATGTAATACGTAAATGGACAATAATAGATTGGTGTCATACAGACTCTACAGTACATTATACACAGATAATTAAGATTATGGATACAACACCACCATCAATTAGCTGCACAAAAGATACAGTGATAGTCGATTCTGATTTTTATGATTGTAATTCGGAATTGTATGAATTAGAAACACCTATTGTGACAGATAACTGCTCGTCTACTACACTATTCGTAAAAGTTTATAGCATTGCTACTGGATTGGAAGTAAATGTAGATAAAAATGGAGGTAAGTTTTATACTAGCAATCTTCCACTGGGATACTATAGAGTTGAATACAAAGCAATTGATGAATGTAATCAAATCAGTACTTGTTCATACATCTTTAAAGTTATTGATGATGTAAAGCCATATATGATTTGTGACCAACATACAAAAGTGAATTTGGGCTCAAGTGGAGAAATTAGATTAGAGCCAAGTAATGTGGATGACGGTTCATATGATAATTGTGGCATTGTGAATTGGGAAATAAGAAAAATGACTTATGCATGTGATTCTGGATATTTTGAGTTTGGTCCATATGTTGAGTTCTGTTGTGATGAATCAGGAGATACTCTGATGGTGGAGATGAAAGCATATGATGCTGCCGGTAATTTCAATTCATGTATGGTAGAAGTTATAGTTGAGGATAAACTACCACCACAAATAGTATGTCCTCCGGATATTACTGTCAGTTGTGATTTTTACTTCAATCCTGATGATTTAGATAAGTATTTTGGGACAGTGGTAATTGATAAAGATTTGAGAAAAGATATAATAGTAAATGATTATTATAATAATGGTGTAGTTGGTCAGGATGGATATGCCTATGATAATTGTGATGTAGGTGTTGAAAAATCTACTAATTTTGATGTGAATAATTGTAATATTGGTAAAATATATAGGACATTTACAGCAATTGACAATGGAGGAAGAACAAATCCGTGCTTGCAAACAATAACAATTAAGAACCCAACCCCATTTAATTATAAAGGTGATGATATAGAATGGCCTGAGAATACATCATTTACAGGATGTTCTAATTTGGAAGCAGATACTTCTGTTACAGGTTCACCAAGAGTAAATGACAATATGTGTAGTATGGTTGCGATGAGATATGAGGATCATTTGTACAGTGTACAGGGTGATGCTTGTAAGAAGATTGTACGTACATGGACTATCAGGGATTGGTGTCAATCCGATTATATCAAATGGACTCATGATCAAATAATAATGCTAAACAATTATACTGCACCTACTTTTACTAGTGATTGTTCTGATAGAGATATATGCGTGTATGGTGAATGTAGGGGATTGGTTGAGTTATCTGCATCAGCAGAAGACGATTGTACTCCTCAAGAAGATTTGCAATGGAGATGGAAATTGGACTTAGATGAAGATGGTATATTTGATGAGTTTGGTCAAAACAATCACTTCTCTCAAACTTTGGATGAGGGTAAATACAAAATAGTGTGGATTGTTGAAGATAGATGTGGTAATGAAAGTAGTTGTGAATATTATTTCACCGTAAAAGATTGTAAGAAACCTACTCCTTATTGTATTACTGATCTTACTACTGTGGTGATGAATCAAGTAGGAATGGTGACTATGGATGTGAAAAAATTTGATCACGGTAGCATCGATAATTGTACACCACAAGATGAACTTAAGTTCTCCTTCTCTGAAGATGTGCAAGATACTTTGTACAATATCACTTGCGATAGCTTGATAGATGGAATAGCTAGGACTTTTTACTTAAAAATGTGGGTGACGGATAATGCAGGAAATCAAGAAAATTGCAATATCCTATTGAGAGTAGAAGGAAACGGAAATTGTGAAGAAACAACAGGAGGAATCAAGATAGGAGGGCTTATGAGTAAGTGGAATAATAATGAGCCTGTCAAGGGGATTGCTACAAGATTAACCAATTCCAATCCTGAATTTATTAAAGATAAAAAATCCAGTGGTAACGGAAGATTTGAATTTGATAATCTGGAGTCATCAGGTAAATACAATGTAAAGCCGATATCAGATAATACAAAATGCTTACAAGGGGTAACAACTACTGATATAGTATATATCCAAAAGCATTTATTGGGAATTAAAAAGTTTGATTCTCCTTATAAATACATAGCAGCCGATGTGAATAATAGCAAATCTGTTTCAGCATCTGATATTCTTGCTATAAGAAAATTGATATTGGGTAGTACGATCAAATTTCCAAAAGCTAACTGTTGGGAATATGTTGATGCCAAACAGCAATTGACAAAAAATAATGCATATACATTCAAAAATGAACTCGTTTATAATAATTTGAATTCTGTAATCAATGATGCAGACTTCAAAGTGGTCAAACGCGGAGATATAAACGGTAATTTTGGAACACAAAATATGATGATGAGAGGTGCGGAAAGTGATATTATTGAGTTGGAAAATATGGAATTGAGTAAAGGAAAAGAGTATTTGATACCTATTTATGTCACAAATAGTATCGAAGGAATACAGTTTACTATTGATTTTGCAGCACAGAATGTTAGATTTGACGGATTTGAATCAGGACAAGCTGATGTTGATGGATCTAATTTTGGTTTACAGTCTATAGATAAGGGTATCGTTACATTTAGTTGGAATACGATGGATGACAAGACTTATGATGTCGAAAAACCATTGTTCTTTATCAAAATGAATGCTTTAAATGATGGTAGTGTTGCTAGTAATATAACTATTAATAGTGAAGTAACACCTGCTATTTCAGTACAAGACGGTATTGAAAGATCTTTGACTATAAAATATAGAAATAATGTATCATTGGATAGATTTGAAGTTTATCAAAATACTCCTAATCCTTTTAATGAGGCAACGACAATTAAATTTAATTTACCTGAAAATGAAAAAGTATTACTTGAAATATATAATTTGAATGGTAAATTGATATACAATAAAGCTAAATACTTTAATAAAGGAATAAACAGCTTTAAAGTGGCAAATTCAAGCTTCTCAACAAATGGAGTTTACTACTATACACTTAAAGTTGCCGGCGATGCAATAACGAAAAAAATGATTTTGATTGATTAACATTTGATAATTTGATTTGAGCCGTCTCATTTATTTGGGACGGCTTTTTTTATGTTTTTCAAGATTTCCTTTGTATTGTTCAAACTTGTGTTTAGTACTTTTTCTTCATATTGTTGTAAAAATTCAATTGCATTTGTTTTGTTTTTTGCATACAATCTGACAAATTTATTTTCAAAATTCTCTTGGTCATCAAATAGTTTTTTTTCTATCGAATTTTTATTTTTTATTTGTAATCCGGATAGATTGCTGTAATCTTTGTCGGTAATATCTGCTAATTTTTTGTATTGCCAATATGCTTTTGTTTTGGTTTTTTCTTTTAGCTCCACTCTGGAAAAATGATTGGATAATGCTGAATTGTAATCTTCATATGTAAATTCCTTTGGAATGCGTTCAATACCAAAATACCAAGGAACAAAAGCTTGTGTGCACGGTCTTTTAAGGGAAAGCCACATTACATGAGCAATTTCAGCAGGAAGATTGCTTCTCAATTGAGCTACAAAACCATATTGGTTGCCCGGAGAACAAATTCTACTGACGATATTGTCATGTGGGTTTTTTCCGGAGCAGGACTCAAAATCCGTCCCTTCAAGATGGCTTGCTAAAACTTTCATAATGTCTTGCTTTGCAATTTTCTTTTTTGGAATAAAAGAAAACGGAAAATCATCTCCGTAATTGACTTTATTTTTAGTCAACATATTGATAGCTGTCATAAATCTCGGAGTATTCCAAATAGCTTTAAGTGTACTTTGGTCTGCATATGCTTTTTTGAAGCTAAATGGTTTATTTGAATTGGGATCGTACCAATTTCTTTCAAAAGCATAATCGTAAATATCTTTGCTTCCTAAAAAATTTAGTGTGTCACTCAGGTCTATTTCCCCAATAGTATAGTGATTTGGAATAACTGCTACCTGATCGCTTGGGACTCTTTGTGCAACCCAATGTTTCCCCTTCACAACAGCCATCATCCAAGCCTCATTGGGGTCAGCAATACAGTAAGTACGTCCTGAATAATTGTACCCGAACTTATCAATTAACTGTCCTGCTATCTTAACTGCTTCCCTAGCTGTTTTTGCCCTTTCAATCATTATTCTTCTGAGGTAAAACCCTATTCCTCCATCTACTATTTCTGCTTTATCTTCTCTGGACTTGCATTGGTCAGAAGCTATGGTCAAGCCCCATTGATTCATATAGCTATCCGAAAACTGCATTCCGGGCATTTCAACCCATAAATAAGAATATGTATGTCTTACTTGATCTATTTGCGCACCGTTTTGGAGTTGTATTTTAGTTCCTGTGGGGTAATCTTGTTCAGGAACTTTGTACCAATTGACCAATAAATCTCCCCAATCATCTTCATTATGCGCAATCATTAGCGAGTTGTCAATAGTGCTATTTTTACCTGCAATAATAGTAAAACATTCTATTTCTGATTCAAATTGGGAATAACCGGGAAAAAGAATAAATAAAAAAAGGAAACCTGTCAATAGGGCTTGGAGATATTGTTTCATTATCAGCATTTTTTATAACTAAAAGCCAAATATATGATTTTTTTGCATAATTATAGTGTTTTGAAACATGGAGCTGCAAAAAACTTTATTTTAAAATATCCTCAACCTTTTTGCGTATCGTCTTACTATTCAAAAAGTAAATATGTTTGTTGTACTTATCGATGATATCATCAATATCACTTAGATCAGAACAATTTATAAAATGAATTTTTCCATTATCCTTGTACTTACTCATTCTTCCAAGTCGTTCTACTCCATTGTAGGTTTTTGACATCAATAATGTTTTATCTTTCGTGTGAAAGAATACAAATACTGACGATGCTAAATTTGTGAAAAGAGAACCGTCTTTTTCATATTTTCTATAGTCCAAGTCCGGAGCCATTAGAATTAATTCTTCAAATCTAGTGCTGATAACGTATTTTGAAATTGTCTCAAATAAAAATCTGTTTCCCATCGAATGACACATCAAGCTGTATTTGTAATCTATTGTATTGGGAATATTATTTAACAAGTCGGCAAGTGTATTTGTAGAATTTGTTAAAGATTTTACCGTTTGTCTATAATTAATGCTATTAGCATCCCATATAATATGGATAATAGCACATACATTGGATGAATCGCTCGTGAAATAATATTTTTCAAATTTTTTGGTGCTTCTATTCAGACTATAGGGCAAAGAAGCCCAGAATCCATGAATAAAGAATAGGACTTTTGCCTCTTTGGGAAAGTTTTGGATTTCATGATTCACCCAAAGCAATGCGTCATTAGTAGTGGCCTCATCAATAATAAGATTCTTTTTAACATAGTCAAACTTCGTACTGAACTTTTTGATTTTAAATTTACCGTATTTTACCCGTTCACCGGATGGAGAAATCTTTATAAAAAACTGCTTTACCGTTTTTGCCTTTACATTGAGATAGGAGAAAATAAATACAACTGAAAGAATGAGATTTTTATAATTCATAATTGTATTGTTATTTGCTAATGATAAACAAATATATTTATTATAAAGTTCCTGCCCTTTTGTTTCATGTTTCACGTTTCGAGCTGGAGCGAAGCGGAAGCTGAAATGTAGCGAAAATCCTGAATAATGAAGCGTACTGCGGGATTTCGTGTTCCGTGTTTTTCAGTAAGATAAGTGAAAGCTTAGGACTCGAAAGCACGACTGCAAAGAGTGATTTTGAAGCCGGTTTTGAAATTGGAAGCTTGGAGGTTTTGCTGGCGATTTGCAAAGAGGTTTGGAGCCCCCTGCACAATTTCTTTACAGGGTAAACTTTTGCGGGGAGTGTCAAAATAATCTGAGCTAAAGGCTTTTAACCTCTTAGCGAATTCAATTTACACGAAATATTATGTTTGACTTGACGCTAGCTCCCCAACTAAACAATCACCCCGTACATCTGTCCCACTTTGTCCTGAATATCCGATAATCTTTCGTCTATGACTTGTTGCATCTGCTCCTTTGGGTCAGTAAGACCGATATGTGCATAATACTCCCAAATTTCCGCTACTTCATCCATTGGTAATGTGTATGGAGGATAAACATCATTATCGGAAATCAATAATAGCCTATTCTCTCCCGCAAGCACTTTCACCCTCTTGTATACCAATGTTCCACCACTGCTAACCACAACATAGGTTTTGTTGTCCTTAATATTCTCAAAATTCTCTATATACGAGCAGATCACTACACTCCCCTGCTCCATCGGCAACATCGAATCTCCCCTGATTTCAAAACCGCGAAAAGTTCCCTCAGGTAAGTTTGGTAAATAAAATTTGGACAAATCCCTGATATATTCCGGATCATTAAAGCTCTCGATATAGCCTGCTTCAGCTTTGGTATCGACAAATTCGATATTCTCCCTGTCTTCAACATCTACCGTAATAGCCAACACCCTCATATCCTTATTCCTCAATATCTCAAAATCATCAATTCGCAAATCCCTTTTCAACAAATCATCAATAGATACATCAAAATAATTGGAAATACTAATCAGTGTAGCAATAGCCGGCTCATATCTACCCCGCTCATAATCTCCCAATGTTGTCTTTGACACTCCAATAGCAGTTGCAAGCACCTCTTGAGATATTCCCCTTTTCTTACGCAGATATTTTAAATTAAAAGCTAACATTTTTTTATTTTTTTCTTCAAATTATTTACAAATATACAAATTATTTTTAACTTTGTCGGGTTTTATGACTTATTTTAGTCATATTTCCCGACTTTTATGATGTTTAACCTTGTGTCTTCTGTCATTTGATGGGTGATGGGCGATGGGTGATGAGTTCTTCGGTGAATCCCTCGGTATGCTTCGCTACTCGGGACTTCCGTTTCACTCCAGCTTCCGCTACGCTACAGCCTTGAACTCGAAACCAATGAACTTGAAACTTTGAAACCAATAAACCCGAAACCTTGAACACAAATGTACAACAGAGCAATATTACATATGGATTTAGATACATTTTTTGTTTCCGTAGAGAGGTTACAAAATAGTGACTTCAATGGAAAGCCGGTAGTCATCGGTGGAATGAGCAATCGTGGCGTTGTATCCTCTTGTAGTTATGAAGCAAGGCGGTTTGGCGTTCATTCTGCTATGCCTGTAAAAATGGCAAGACGTCTGTGTCCACAAGCTATATATTTGAGAGGTGATATGGATTCGTACACCAAATATTCCAAGTTAGTGACTAAAGTGATTGCTGACTCTTCTCCAATGTACGAGAAAGCATCAATAGATGAATTTTATCTTGACTTAAGCGGTATGGACAAATATTTTGGCACTTACAAATGGTCAAAAGAATTGCGTCAAAAAGTGATGAAAGAAACCGGGCTACCTATCTCAATCGGACTTTCCATAAATAAACTCGTATCCAAAATAAGCACAGGAGAAGCAAAACCAAATGGAGCGCTACAAATACCTCAAGGACTTGAAAAACCGTTCCTAGCTCCACTATCTGTCAAAAAAATACCGGGAATAGGCAAAGTTACATACAAAAAATTGAGTTTTCTGGGAGTACGAAAAATAGAGACATTGCGCAAAATACCTCCAAAGCTATTGGAACGGGAATTTGGCAAAAACGGAACTAAACTTTGGGAAAAAGCTAATGCCATCGACACTACTCCCGTACTACCCTACTCTGAGAGAAAATCCATTTCAAAGGAACGCACTTTTCACGAGGATACATTGGATATAAAAATGATAAAGTCCTTACTCGTAGATATGACAGAAAAACTAGCATTTGAATTAAGAAACAAAAGCAAATTGACATCGATAGTAACAGTAAAAATACGATATGCAGACTTCAATACCTATACAAAACAAAAAAAAATACCTTATACGGCAAATGACAGAGTACTGCTCAAATATATCAAAGAACTATTTGACAGCCTATATCAACGAAGACAGCTTATAAGATTGGTCGGAGTTAAGTTTAGCGGACTGACATATGGGTATTTTCAATTGGACTTATTCGAAGACAATATAAGAGATATCAATCTACTCCAATCACTCGATAAAATAAGAAGCAGATTCGGAATAAATGCCATTACCAGAGCCGCAACAATCAGAAAATAAATGCATCTAAACGCACACACATATTACAGCCTCAGATACGGAACAATGTCTCCCAAACAACTCGTATATGAAGTGGCAAAAACAGGGGCAAAAGAATTGGTACTGACAGATATCAACAATACATCCGCTACATACCAATTTATACAGGAATGCAAAAAACAAGGTATTAAACCGATAGTAGGAATAGAATTCAGGCGCGACAATGAATTCCTCTACATCGGAATTGCAAAAAACAAAGAAGGATTTCGTGAGTTAAACCGGTTTCTGACCACATACTCAATCGAGGACAAGCCACTCCCATATACCGCTCCTGATTTTGATAATGTGTATATAATCTATCGCAATATCCACAAAGAGCTATCCGCACTAAAAGACTACGAATACATCGGAATTCGCCCTGAAGAAGCCAATAGAATATACAGTACAAAAGTGAAAAACCACTTAGATAAACTAGTGGCTTTTGCTCCAATTACATTTCAGGATTCACAAGGCTTCGCTGTACACAAATTGCTTAGATGCATAGACCTCAATATCATACTAGGAAATCTCAAAAAAGAGGATTGCGCTCTATCATCTGAAACAATAATCGAACCTACAAAAATTCATAAAGCATTCGGTGCATATCCCCAAATATTAAACAACACACAAAACATTATTGATAATTGTACAATAGAGATGCCAAGTTCTCCTCTGAATAACAGAAGGCATTTTACCGGTAGCAAAGAAGATGATTTCAAGCTGCTAAAAAAATTGGCTATAAACGGGTGCAAACAGCGATACCCGGCAGATAATATACAAGCCCTTAAACGTACAAAAAAAGAACTAAAAGTAATCAATGAACTCAACTTTGAAGCATACTTCCTGATAACTTGGGACATAATACGCTATGCCCAGAGTTCGGGTTATCATCACGTAGGCAGAGGTAGCGGTGCCAACTCAATAGTAGCATACAATCTAGGTATCACAGATGTTGACCCCATCGAACTGGATTTGTATTTTGAGAGATTTATCAATCCATACCGGAGTTCGCCTCCTGATTTTGACCTTGATTTCTCTTGGGACGAAAGAGATGATGTCACCGATTATATATTCAAAAGATACGGCAAGGAATACACTGCTCTGCTCGCAACCTACAATACATTCAAGGGCAAATCAATCATACGCGAACTGGGAAAAGTATTCGGTTTACCCAAAGCCGATATCGATATTATTGTTGACGAACCCTTTGCTGCCGGTAAGCATCACGAATTTGCAAAATACATATTTCACTATGGCAAAATGCTTGAAAAAATGCCAAATTATCTATCGATACACGCAGGAGGGGTGATTATAAGTGAAGAGCCCATCAATTATTTCACTTCCCTGAAAATGATGCCCAAAGGCTTTCCTATTACTCATTTTGATATGTACGGAGCTGAAGATTTACAATTTCACAAATTTGATATCCTCAGCCAACGCGGACTCGGACATATCAAAGACGCTATCAAGCTAATCGAAAAAAATAAGAGCAAGACAATAAATATCCACGATGTACACAGTATAAAGCAAGACAAAAACGTAAAAAAACAACTTGCATCAGGCGAATGCTTGGGCTGCTTCTATATAGAATCGCCGGCTATGAGAGGTCTGTTAAAAAAATTGCATTGCGACAACTACATACAATTGGTCGCAGCAAGTTCTATAATCAGACCGGGGGTGGCAAAATCAGGGATGATGAAAGAATATATCAAGCGATTTCACAATCCCGCCAAAGTAAAATACCTCCACCCCACTTTCAAAACCAATCTGAACGAGACATTTGGAGTGATGGTATATCAGGAAGACGTATTGAAGATAGTCCATCACTTTGCCGGATTGGACTTGGCTGAATCGGATTTATTGAGACGAATAATGACGGGCAAACGAAAGGACTCCGACTTATTTCACAATCTAAAAAACAAATTTTACTCCAATTGTCAAAAAAGGGGATACAGCAAGCAATTGATTGACACGGTTTGGTATCAAATCGCAAGCTTCAGCGGCTACTCATTCAGCAAAGCACATTCCGCCAGTTTTGCCGTCGAGTCATTTCAAAGTCTTTATCTAAAAACCTACTATCCTTTGGAATTTATGGTAGCTGTAATCAATAATTTTGGCGGCTTTTACCATACCGAAACCTATGTACACGAAGCAAAAATATCCGGGGGCAACATCCATCCTCCCTGCATCAACAACAGTGATTTACTAACTAATATTTCGGGAAAAGACATATATCTTGGTTTTATTCATATATCCTCATTGGAGCGAAAAGTCACTCTTGAGATAGTGCGGGAAAGACACCGAAACGGAATCTATGAAAGCCTTGAAGATTTTATGGATAGAGTGGATATCGGCAAAGAACAAATTGATTTGCTCATAAGAATCGGAGCATTCCGTTTCACAGGCAAAAACAAATATCAATTGATGTGGGAAAAGAATGCATTATTGAACCGTACTGTTGTATATGCAGAGGCACCGCAATTATTTGAAGAATATCGTGAGGAATATGAATTGCCAACATTGGAAGAAAGCAAATACGATCAAGTATTTGATGAAATAGAATTATTGGGATTTCCCGTATCCATTTCCCCTTTTGACTTACTACAAGAAGACATACGATGTAATTTTACAGCAGCGCAAATGCAATCCAATATCGGCAAAATAATAGAAATCCTCGGTTATTTTATCACTCGAAAATACGTAAAGACCATACACAACAAACTGATGAATTTTGGTACATTTATCGATAGAGAAGGTAAGTTTTTTGACACCGTCCACTTTCCGCAAGCATTGAGCAAATATCCATTTACCGGACGTGGCGTATATCACATCAAAGGCAAAGTGGTAGAGGAATTTGGTTTTGCTTCTATAGAAATCTATGAAATGGAGAGACTTGCCTATGTAAAGGATGAGAGGTATTAATACCGATCTTTCCACTTCTTACGTAACCAAGACCTCAATCTATTTTCGCTGTCATTGTTCTGAGGTCGATAAAAAGAACTCTTTTTGATACTTTCAGGCAAATATCCTTGCTCAACAAAATTGCCTTTAAATCCATGCGCATACTTGTAGTTTTTGCCATAACCTATATCTTTCATCAATTTTGTCGGTGCATTTCTCAAATGCATAGGAACAGGGATGTTTTTATTTGATTTCACAAGAGCCAATGCACTATCTATTGCTTGATAAGCTGAATTACTTTTAGGGCTACTCGCTAGATAAATTGCAGTTTGGGACATGATTATTCTCGCTTCCGGCATCCCTATTTTGTGCACCGTATCAAAGCAGGTATTTGCCATCAATAAAGCATTGGGATTTGCTAAACCGATATCTTCCGCAGCTAAAATAATCATCCGCCTGCAAATAAATTTAGGATCTTCTCCTCCCTGTATCATCCTTGCCATATAGTACAAGGCAGCATCCGGGTCACTTCCCCTCACTGACTTAATAAAGGCAGAAATAATATCATAATGCTGTTCACCTGATTTATCATAAAGCTCAAAATTATTCTGAATACTCTTAGCAACCAAATCATTTGTGATAACTATCTTTTGATCTGCTGCATGACTTTCAACTACTATTTCGAGTGTATTGTATATTTTTCTCGCATCACCCCCTGAATACATCAACAATGCCTCCGTCTCTTTCAATACTATATCACGTTTTTTCAACAACTCATCATTTGCGATGGCGTTTTTAAGCAAAGCTTCTAAGTGCTCTTTCTCTAAATGCTTCAATACAAACACTTGACATCTTGATAAAAGAGCAGAAATCACTTCAAATGATGGATTCTCTGTTGTCGCACCAATCAACGTTATCACACCTTGTTCAACACTACCAAGCAAAGCATCTTGTTGAGATTTGTTGAACCTATGTATTTCATCTATAAATAAAATAGCTCCTGCTCCCGTAAACTCCATTATTTTTCTTGCCTTATCAATAGCTAATCTTATATCTTTCACCCCTGAATTAATGGCGCTTAGCTGTAAAAATTCACGTTCCAATTGATTTGAAATTATATTCGCCAAAGTGGTTTTTCCCGTTCCGGGAGGTCCCCAAAGTATCATTGAGGGGATATGATTGGCATCCAACATACGCCTCAATATTGATTTTCGTCCGGTAAGATGATCTTGACCTAGGTACTCATCCAATGATTTTGGGCGCATTCTCTCAGCTAAAGGTATAGACATAAACTATTTTTAATCGAAATTAAGCAAAAATAAACAAATACCAAATATTACAAAGAAGATGTTTAATAAATAGTGTATGCAATAAGT
>JALVAD010000063.1 GCA_027011385.1 Saprospiraceae bacterium
ATATCAAATAATGAAAAATAAATTGGTAATTGTATTGTTTGTTTTAACTCCTTTTATGTTATTATCACAAGAATTCAGTCATAATAGAACTTCTATTGGATTGAATCTGGGATTTCATGGAGATAAAGGATTGATTGTTGGAACAGAGTTATCTGTTCCAATCAGTAAAAGGTTCTTCATAAATGGAAGAGTAAAAACCTCTTTGTCTTCTTTAGGGAATTATGAAGATTTCCCTTATTTATTAAAACCTACGCCATATATCACATCATCTATAGGGCTTGGCTATGTAAAGGAAATAAGTAATAAAATTGATTTTAAATTTGGGATTCAATACCAATATAAAAAGTATTGGAATGGCGACGGTTATTATCATTCTGACAATCAAAATAGCATAATTCTTCCATTTGATATAGTATTTCATATCAATAAAAGATTTGCTATAAAAGCAGGATTTTCCCCAAAATTTAATCTTAAATCTAGTGCTTCAGATAGATTCCGGTTTTGTAGTGACCCGCATTTATCTTTTACGTATAAATTCTGACTTCCCAAGTAATAATAGGCTGTTTAAAAATTATTTTAATAATTAATTATTTTAAACAGCCTATTTTATAATCTTACTTCTCTATACATTCAATGCACCGCAAACGCTATGCACTTGCCCTGAGATATATGTGGAAAGATCAGACGCCAAATACAAAGCTGCATTTGCTACATCTTCTCCAGACCCCATTCTCTTTAGAGGAATAGCATCTCTAAATCCTTGTTTTATTTCTTCCGGCAATTTTTGAGTCATTTCAGTTTCAATAAATCCCGGAGCAATTGCATTGCTTCTGATATTCCTTGAACCAAGTTCCTTTGCCATTGATTTTGTAAATCCGATAATTCCTGCTTTTGAGGCGGAATAATTGGCTTGTCCCGCATTTCCGAACACACCTACAACCGAACTAATATTGATAATCGAACCTGATCTTTGTTTCATCATCGGTCTCAATACTGCTTTTGTCAAATTAAAAACAGATTTTAGATTGATATTGATTACCAAATCCCAATCTGCTTCACTCATTCGCATCAAAAGATTGTCTTTAGTGATGCCTGCATTATTAACCAATACATCCACTTTGCTAAAATCTTTAATTATTTCAGCAACAGTTTCTGCACTTCCGTCAAAAGAACTTGCATCGGATACATAGCCTTTTGCATTTACACCAAAAGCCTTCAATTCATTTTCAGTTGCTTCCATATTTTCATCTCTCCTTATGTCGGTAAATGCGACATCAGCACCCTGCTCTGCAAATTTCATCGCTATTGCTTTTCCTATTCCTCTTGAAGCACCTGTTATTATTGCTACTTTTCCTTTTAATAATTCCATGTTTATCTATTTTAATTAATTTTTTTATTTTTTCCCTTGTAACTTTTTCCAACCGTCTTTTAAGGTTACTGTTCGGTTAAACACCAATTTTTCAGGACTCGAGTCATCATCCATAGAGAAATACCCCATTCTAAGGAATTGATATTTATCTTCTTTTTTATCATTCTTTAAATTCACTTCTCCATAACCATTCAATATATGCAATGAATCTTCATTGAGAAAATCCATAAAATCTTTATCTTTGTGACTATCTGGAAATTCATCTTTAAACAATCTGTCATAAAGCCTTATCTCAACCGGCACAGCCGCTTCAACATTCACCCAATGTATCGTACTTCTTACTTTAATTCCGGAAGTATCGGGTTGTCCACTTTTGCTATTTGAGTGATATGTGCAATATATTTCCTCAACATTACCTTCTGAATCCAATTTATAATCATCGCAAGTCACCTTGTACGCATTTTTCAATCTAATACTTCTACCCGGACCCAGTCTGAAAAAATCCTTTGGGGGGTCAATCATAAAATCGGTACTTTCAATGTAAATCTCTCGACTAAAAGGAATTTTTCGCGACAATGAATTCTCATCTTCAGGATTATTGATAATATCCAATTGTTCTATTTTTCCCTCGGGATAATTTGTGATCACCATCTTAATCGGACGCATCACGACCATTCTTCTCTCTGCTATTTTATTCAAATGCTCCCTAACAGAATACTCCAAAAGGGATACATCAACAACATTTTCCCTTTTCGCAATGCCTATTCTATCGCAAAAATTCCTTATTGATTCAGGAGTATATCCTCTCCTTCTCAGTCCGGATATCGTTGGCATACGGGGATCATCCCAGCCATTCACAATGCCCTCTTGTACCAATTTGAGCAGCTTGCGTTTACTCATAATGGTATAATTGAGATTTAAGCGGGCAAATTCGATTTGTCTTGAAGGAAATATCTCCAACTTTTCTATAAACCAATCATACAAGGGTCTATGAGTCTCAAATTCCAATGTACAAATAGAATGAGTGATATTCTCTATCGAGTCAGATTGCCCATGAGCAAAATCATACATTGGATAGATACACCACTTGTCACCTGTACGATGGTGATGAGCTCTTTTTATTCTATACATTATTGGATCCCGAAGATGCATATTGGGAGAAGACATATCTATTTTTGCCCTCAATACTTTTGAACCATCTTCAAATTCACCGTTTTTCATTCTCTCAAACAAATCCAAATTTTCCTCTACACTCCTGTCTCTAAAAGGGCTATGCTGTCCCGGTTTGGTCGGAGTACCGCGCATTGATTTTATCTCATCAATTGTAGAATCATCGACAAATGCCAATCCTTTTTTGATAAGTACAATTGCAAATTCATATATTTTATCAAAATAATCAGAAGCATAATACTCTTTATCCGCCCATTGAAATCCAAGCCATTTGACATCCTCCTTGATAGAATCAACATATTCCACATCCTCAACCACGGGATTAGTATCATCAAAACGTAAATTTGTCTTACCTCCATACTTAAGAGCCAAACCAAAATTCAAAACTATTGATTTAGCATGACCTATATGCAAATAACCATTTGGTTCTGGCGGAAAACGTGTTGTTATCTCTTTATACTTCCCTTTTTTTAAATCCCCTTCGATTATTTGTTCGATGAAATTCAATGATTTTTTTTCTCTTTTCGCCATATTATCTCTTGTATTATTGGCACAAAAGTAATTAAAAATACAATGATATGTTAAAAACTTATAAATCTCTTTGAAAAAAAGCAGATTTTTCAGCAAATAATTTCCATTTATCTTTATGTTCAAATGGTATTTGAACCCATTGTTTCATCGGTCTATTTTTTCCAGAAGGATCAAATAATTTCGAATCGTCCAAACTTAATGCCTCTTGATGCACCTCTCCATTAAGCTTAAAAACCATAGAATTCTTAAAAAAACAACAAAATGCCTTCCTCCCAATTTTAAAACACGGCTTTCCAAACATTTGGCTTTTTGTTGCACCTTGAATTTCGCCTCCTATTTCAATAAAGTATTGTTCTTCTTTTGTCATGATGCTCTTTTGTTAAATCGTATTTATAAGAAAACACAGATCCAATTTATTTTCCCGGCTCAACAGTCAATATAATTCCAAAGCCATCAGGATCTAAAATTCCTATACCATTTCTTTGCCAATAAGGATTTTTGGGTTTTACAATTAAATAGCCCAAATCTTTGGCTTTTTGTTTAATAGACATTAAATCTTCCTTAGAATCGATATAAAATACCATCAAATCATCCTTATCAGGCTTATGATTTGCAGGTTCATTAGATTCAGTAAATTCAATATGCCAATCAAAGTCCTTATATCCCAGAAACACACCATTATATTCCGAGTGATTTTCAAATTCTCCAATCACTTTCAACCCTAGTACTTTAGTGTAGAATTCAACGAGCAATGCCAAATTATCAGTATGTCTTGCGTATCTAAATTTCATTTTTAGCTTTATTTTTTTTCGCATAAATATAACTATTATCTGCAAGAATACGAGTTATATTTCAAAATCAGCCAATTATTGCTTAGAATTAAACTTTTTCCTAATAATTGATGTATTTCCTTTCTGGCACTATATTACCCAATATACTCAACAGATTTAGATGGCAAATGATTTTTCTCTCACAAAATATTCAAATAATAATTAGTACCTACAAGAAAAATCGGTAAAAACCTTAATATCAATTTGAATTTATCTATGATATTCTTTGGGAAATGTGGATTAAAGGTATAAATTTGTTTTGGATATAAATTGTTTTTAATTAAGCTAAAAGACAGAAAGTATATAACAA
>JALVAD010000064.1 GCA_027011385.1 Saprospiraceae bacterium
CTTTTTTAGCTTTACTGATTGTGTTTATTTTACACCCTTTTTTGTATGGGAACACTTACTTGAAAACATATTTTACCATTTTGAGTTTTTCTATTTTATTGCAAATTATTTTTGTTTTGATATTAAATATTTTTCATATTAGAAACAAAACAATATCCACTGAAAAAAAGCCCTACTATTTCATAGATAACAATCATACAATAGCAATTCCCCAAATGGATTTGTACTACATAGAATCCAGCGGCAATTACATTGAGGTAGTCGAAAAAAATAATTTTAAAGGACATTTACTTCGTTCCTCTCTTAAAGAAATAGAACAAAAATACACTCAATTATACCGTTGCCATAAATCATATCTTGTAAATCTTGACAATATCAAATCAATATCCGGCAATTCCAAAGGTTATGAACTCTCTTTTTATAATAGCAATATCAGAAAAATACCGGTAGCGAGAGATAAAGGAGAATATATTAAGGAAAAATTATCGTAGACAAAGATTCTTTCCATTTCATACCACTATCTCACTTTTCATCCCAAACCGGCTTTTCGTTTTAATCCTTACCGCTTATTTTAATTCAAAATCCTGAAAATATAATATTTTTAATCTTTAAAATTTTTTATCATGAGAAAGCTATTAACTTTTGTTATTTTTCTTTTTGCATTTTTAAATATTGATGCTCAGGATGTTTTCTTTCCAAGACATGCGGCAATAGTATTTGAAAATATGTACAACGATACAAATGCCATATATTCATTGGCAACATACGACAATGTTTGGTTTGGAGGAATTTTTTCCGGAGGAACCAATGGTTATGATTATCCGGATTTGCCGGGATTTGGTGATCATAAAAATGAAAATTATCCATTGGGAATTAATAGTCATCAACAGAAAATTGTTTTTGGAGCAAAATTATTAAATCCGGAACAAAAATTATTGACACATCGCAATCTCTCTTTCATAGAGTGTATTCAGTTTGATTTTGGTAAAAATTCTCCTCAACGATGGTTTGTTGACAATTTAAGTCCCAAATGGTTTGCATATACCTTATTGTCAGAACTGAAAGATTCTATATTTTCAAATAATCCTATGGATACTGTTTTCCATATTACCAAAAGGGATGCAAAGATAATGTTTAGGTATCGTAAGAAAGTTCCAAAAGATTCCATACCGGAGAATTTTGATGGATTTTGGAGAGCAAACAAATACCGTTATTACTGGGATTATATATGTTTCAAGGATAATGATGCAGGTTCTGGCAGAGGAGAATTTGAGATAATGGCAATTAAAAATATCGATACATTAACAGGGGCGATTACTGTTGCAAGAAAAATAAAAAATAACGAAATAGTAGGCAGAACCATCTATGGCACGCCACAAAGTTACTCTAAAGGAGCAAGAGTCGGTTATTTATCTCATTCTAATAGAATAAGCGGTTCACCCGCATTTTTGATGAATCATTACGCCAATCGTGACGACTCTTTATATGAAAAGGAAATGATGGCAGACGGATATGATTGGGTAGGAGCTTGTGCGCAATATGTTGAAAAGTTTATGATGCCTACGGCTTATACAGGTTTTAATCCAAAGACAGGCAAAGATACTACGATATATCTTGTTGATGGAGTCAAACTTGATGTAGGGGGAGAGGAATGGAAACCTTATAATTTTGACAGGGATGGATGGCCTTATTATGCATTAGATTTGAATTGGGATAAAAAAATCGATTGGGTAGGTATATCAGTAGACTCACTTTTAGAAAGTTCTAATTGGGATACATTAAATAGCTGGATTGTTCAACAAAATAAGCTTTACGCTAAATTAGTCTATGGAACTGCTCATGAAAATAACCGTGATTTTTATATGGTAACGAATGGTCAATTGGTTAATTTTCCTTCCTATTATAATGGTAGAACTTATGAAGATTTCAATGGAGGTTTTCAAGACTCTTATGAAGATGCTATTGAAAGATATCTTGAAATGAACAAGCCGGGAAACCTTGTTGACCCAATAATCATACCTGTTTTTGAAAGAGACAGGGATTCGTCAAAAGTAGGTCTTATTAATTTTAAAGACCATCGACATATAATGGCATTGACCACCGTGCTTGGAAATGGCTCCTATGGACATTGCGGTGAATATTCCACGCACAATAAGTTATTAACCTCTTGGGCTACCCATCTCGGTCAGTTGAATCCGGAAGATTGGTTTGATGAATTGGCAGTGGATTCCCTTGGACGTTCATCCAAATATCTCTACCCCGAAGGCAATGCTCAACACCGGTTTGAAAACCGCCATTGGCTCGGCAAAGCCAAGTCAGATGCTATCAAACTGGACTCTATGTATAAACCAAGTCAACAACAATATGCCTATACTTTTATAAGATATTTTAAAAATGGTGCAGCTATATATTCTCAATATCATCACAAGGTAAAAATAACGGGCAATTACCGAAAGATACTTGGTGTAGATCCCGGTAATGATGGTTCCGAGATACAAGATTCAATAGAAATACTTGGGAAAGACGGCTTGTTTTTATTCAAAATCAAGGACACCCGTATTGCAAAATTCAGAAAGCGACCTTATATGATATTTCCGGGCAAAGATGACAGATTAAAGTTGATATGGCAACTTGATACTTTCGCAAATTGCAGTTTGTCTTGGGGGACAGATACTACTTACCAATCGGGAACAATTGCAATAAACAATCATTTGGAGGACTTTCAGTATACCTATGATTTTGATAACTTGGGAAAAAGCACAAAATACTATTATAAAGTAGAAATACCGGATGGAGAAACCAAAACCGGCAGTTTTTATACCAAAATCAACGACGATGCTACAAATTTTGGCTTTCTGGTTTTTGGGGATACCAGAACGAATCAGATAGCACAAAACAAAATTTTCGGCCGTATGAGTGAATTGATTACCAATGATGAAAATTATCAGACATTTGCGATTTCAACCGGTGATTTTGTTACTGACGGCAAGGATGAATCTAATTGGGACAATGAGTTTTTTAACGATAGTTATCCATACATTCAATACATTCTGGGTAATCTCCCCATACAATCGGTTATGGGCAATCACGAAAATACAGGAAAATTGTTTAAAGAATATTTTCCTTATGATTTCGAAAAAGGAGCATATTATACTTTCGATTATGGTTCTGCAATTTTTATATTTTTGGATCAATATCTCAATAATTCCGGATTTCAAAAAGAAATGACATGGCTGGAAAATGTCCTGAAAAACACTGATAAAAAATGGAAATTTATTATTTTACATGAACCGGGATATTCACCTGGTAAATCACATAATGACAATCAGAAAGTTCAAAATTTTATTCAGCCCCTTTGCAAGAAATATGGAGTTCAAATAGTATTCGGAGGTCACAATCATTATTATGCACGGGCAGAAGTTGATAGTATCGTTCACATTACTACCGGAGGAGGAGGAGCTCCGTTGGACAATTTTGATTCTGCATATCCTTACCTTTTAAAAGCTGCAGAAGAACATCATTATTGTAAAATCAGTATTGACGATGACGAGTTGAGTTTTGTCGCTATCGATGATAATAATAATCAGATAGATCAATTTACAATAACATTGTCTGCAACCTCTTCAATAGGAGAAAATATACATTATAATACTCCTGAAATCACAGTTGCACCAAATCCTTTTGCTAACACTATACGATTTATACAAAAGTCGTCGGATTCCAAGGCAAAAGAAATTGAGATATACAATATTTGCGGAAAATTGGTAAAAAGAATGGCCATAGAATCAAACAATATTGCCACTTGGAACGGTAAAGATCAATCCGGCAATGAAGTACAAGAGGGCATTTATATTTATCGAATACTTTATGATAAAAATGTTAAAACAGGAAAAATAATTAAAATCGGTAATTAAAAATTAAAATTATGAAAAATATACTTATCATATTATGTTTATTTCCGGTGATGCTTACCGGACAAACAACAAAAGACACTTTTGATTCCCAATTCTTCGGTTTTGACTTTTGGTCTTCTAATCCGGCTTTTTGGCAGGAAATATATTTACAAATGGAAGCAGACAGTTTCCCATTTGACTTGGTTGGCAGCGATGCTATCAACTGGCATAAGATAGAACCCAATCCACCTCAAAACGGAGTTCATCAATACAATTGGGAAGCATTGGATGTATATATGAAATATACTCAAG
>JALVAD010000065.1 GCA_027011385.1 Saprospiraceae bacterium
TATTAGGAAAAGTGGCAAATACGATTATTAATAATATAAAAGGAATAAATAGAGTAGTATATGATATTAGTACAAAACCGCCTTCGACTATTGAATGGGAATAATTATTTTTTGTTTTTATTTGCATTATTGTTTTTTTCTTCTTGTGGTATATTTAGCGATTCTGGTAGAAGACCTAGGCATAAAAGAAAAAAGACACATGTAAAACATCACCCTAAAAAGAAGAATACTTCAAAGGTCGATAGCCTTCAGTGGCCATCGGATAAATCTGATGATTCTCATCAAAAAAATGGTGAAGAAGCTTATGGAACTGTAAAAAAAGACCATTATGTTGTTGATTTCTTGATACCTTTTGGCGCAAATAAAAGTTTTAATAACCTTGAAGAATTGGAAAAAAGCTCTTCAAATAAATTTTTACACTTCTATATTGGAGTAATGCTAGCTTTAGAAGATTTGGAGAAACAAGGGATTGGTATTACTATAAATGTGTTTGATGCACCGATTAAAAACAACAGGATCTCAGTGATTAAGTCAAAAATGTCTCTGGATAAACCTGATGTGATTGTTGGTCCATATGTGAAAAGTCAGTTGAAAGAAATGGCTTATTACTCTAAAAGGAAGGAGGTAACCATGGTTAATCCTTGGAATGCATTTTCAAGTGTTGCTGTGGATAATCCAAATTATATACAATTAAAGCCTGACTTGAACCAGTATTATGAAACTATAGTTAATGATGTCGATGAAAAATATTCACCAAAAGATGTTTACTTGATAGGATTGGACGATAAATACCACAAGAGAAGATTGGCTAAATTACAAACAATTCATCTTGACAATAATAAAGGAGTTGATAAGTACAATACTTTTATCATTAATAGAGATTCGCTTAATAAAGGTGAAACTGCATTTGATACATTGTTTACAAAGAATACTTATAAGACTAAAGTGATAATTATACCTAATTGGTCTTTTAAAGATGAAAATTTCATCTATTCTGCATTGCGAAGAATAAATATCGAAAAAGGAGAGCAAAAAGTCATTGTTTATGGTTTGCCTCAAGTCTTGTTAAATTCGACTAAGATCGGATACAATCTTTTTAAACGCTTAAATATCAGAGTCGCCTCATCCAATTATCTGGATGATAAAAATTGGGATGTTAAGAGATTTAAAAACAGGTTTTACAAAATGGCATTTACCTTTCCTGAAAGGCATAATTATGCATATGACGGTTATGATACTATGATGTTTATTGGAAAAAATCTCAAAAAATACGGGACTAAGTTTCAGTATTTTATTGAAAATAATGAACAAGACTATTTGAATAACTCTATATTGCTGTTGAGGAATGTCAAAGATGAAAATATCAAAAACGAGGAATTGGATAAAATTAATTATTTTGAAAATTCAAAAATGAATATACTCGGATTTCATCGCAATAGATTTGATAAGTTTAAATAGGGTAGGGAATGACAGAAAAAAGACTTGAGAAGATTAAAGATGTCGCAAAAAAACGCCAAGGGGATTTGACAGTAGTTCTCAATAATGTTCACGACCCGCATAATATCGGGGCAGTACTTAGAACTTGTGATTCTGTCGGTATAAAAGAGGTTTATGTGCTGTATAACGATGACAGATTGAGTGAAAAAAATATCAATCTCGGTAAAAGAGCCGCTTCAAGTGCCAGAAAATGGGTTGATGTTTATATGTACACTGATGTGGACAAATGCATGAGAGATATTAAAAGTAAATACGATACAATTTTCGGTACACATTTGAGTACAGAGTCGGTTTCATTATATGATTTAGATTTGTCAAAGTCGGTTGCTTTGGTTTTTGGTAATGAACATTCCGGTATTTCTGATGAAGTGTTGGTCTATCTTGATGGCAATTTTATAATTCCTCAAGTTGGTATGGTGCAGAGCCTGAATATATCAGTTTCTGTTGCCGTCTCTCTTTATGAGGCATTACGACAAAGAGAGAAAACTAATATGTACAAAGAAAATAAAACCATGTCACGATCTCAACAATCGGCTTTAATTGAAGATTACATAGCAAGACATGAAAATAAATACAAGGGAAAAAAGATGATAAGGAAAACTTAGGACTCGAAAGCACGACTGCAGGGAGAGATTTTGAAGCCAGTCTATAAAGAAAGATTCAAAAGAGGATAAGGAATAAGAAAAACTTAGGACTCAAAAGCAGGACTGCAAGGAGTGATTTTGAAGCCGGTTATAAAGAAAGGTTCAAAAACCTAACTAATAGGAGCAAATATACTAAACCAATTAGTTCCGTATTTTTTTAATTCAACAAAATTGGGAAATATTGAAAAATCATTTCTTTTATCGTGTTCAAAAATTAAAATTCCTCCTTTTTTGATTAATTCTCTTTCAAAAATTAAATCGATGACTTTTTTTGAATATTTAAAGTTGTAAGGTGGATCAGCAAAAACGATATCGAACTGTCTCTCTGTATTGCTTAAAAATCGGATTACATCATTTTTGACCAATTTCAATTCGTTAGCTATTTTAAGGATTTCTTTAGTTTTTTTTACGAATTGATTGCACAAATAGAAATTCTCAACCCAAGTAACGTCTTTACATCCTCTGGATACGAATTCCAAACTTATGCTTCCTGTTCCGCCAAATAAATCGACAACCTGAATATCTTCAAAATCATAAGAATTGTATAGGATATTAAATAGGGCTTCTTTTGCCATATCCATTGTCGGTCTTGTATTGCATTTTTTTAATGGGGGATCGAATCTACGTCCTTTGAATTTTCCGCTGATTATACGCATTTTGATAGAGAATAAATATCAAAGAAAATATGTTTGGGCTTTCCTAGAAATACATTGGAAAAATCAGTTCTATCCAAATTGTCCATAAAATGGATGTTCTTTATATGTTCAAATAACAATTTGTATATGGCTGATTCTTTTTGAACTCGACCACTCAAATATACATGTACTAGATTTAAAGGTATTCCTGTATTTTTGAGGTTCAGGAGGATATAGTACAATATATCATCCTTTGTTTTTATATCATAAATATTAGTTTGAACAAATTCGCCAGCTCTAAACACAACTGTTTGCAATAAATACTCGTGGAAATTGACTAGTATAAAGTCTTTTGTATTTATATTTTTTTTCGATTGACAAACCAAAAGGTCATTAGCGTGAAATATGTTTGTATTAGCGTAATTATCAGATACAAGCTTTTTCAATGCTTTAGGAAACGGAAAAAAATTATAAGCATCAATATTGTCGATATAACTTTTCTGAATAGAATAATCATCAAGATATTGCTTTACAGAATGCAATAAATTATTGTATTTTTTTATATTATCAGAAATTATTTCTTTGGGGACAATAGTAAATTCTTTGGCTAGAAAGGCAACTGAAATCTCTTCAATGTTTTTATTAAAAAGTTTATTTTTCTGGAATAAGTTAAATGTATAATCACTATCTAAGGAGAAATTTTCTTTGAGCTTAGAAATTTCTTTGATCTTTATTATCTTATTATCTGCAAATCGAGTTAGAGCAAAAAGCAAATTGTCCTCGGTAATTATCGAGGACAATTTATATTTATCTTTATTATTATAATCTATACTAGAATAGTCAATTCCTGTCATTCCCAGTTTCCTGTTAGATTAGGTGTATTCAAATTTCCAAACTTAACAACATTATCAGGGTCATATCCTGTTTCGTACTTTTTATATTTTTTATCAGCATATTTTCCCATAAATGTCTTATATCTTGTTCCAACTTCAACAACATTTACCTTGGTTTTCTGGTAATCTATTTCGTCTGCAGCAATATCAAAAATTTTCCCATTGGAAAATGGTACATACTTCAACGAATCTAGATTTATATTCAAATTTCGGATTGAATCAATTGCACTGAAATATATAGTGTCATATTCCACCTCAGTGACAGAACTAATCTCATCAGGGTTACCGATGATTTTAACTACCGGTATACTGTCATTTTTTAAGACATAAACCAAAGTGTCAAAATTATTCGCAAAAGAATCTGTTATTTCACGATACAATTCTTGAGATTTCCTAATTTGTTTTAGGTTTTCGATTACAACTTTTTGACGTCTTGCTTTCGCATCAGTAAATCTGATTGGCTCAGCAATACTTTGGTATAAAAAATAAGCGAATACCACTATAAGTACTAACAACACAAAATTGATTACATAT
>JALVAD010000066.1 GCA_027011385.1 Saprospiraceae bacterium
GGTATATAAAATTATAATAATCCATAAAATGGAAGGTAAAGATGAACGATAAAAAAAGTTTGGATGCCAGAGTAAATGAAATTTTAAAACAGCTTGAAGAATACCCGGATCAGGCTGTAGAAGTTTCAAAAGAAGAAGCTGAATATATGGGTGCATTTGAAGATGACAGTATGAGTATGGAAGATGCCCTGGAATCCCACGGTTTTGAAATTAACCTGGAAGATCAAATAAGACCAGAAGGGCAACCAAAACCCAAAGTTAAAGCTAAAATTGTTGATGCCGCCGAAACTGCCGCTAAAGGTGATTTCATGGATTTGCCCGACCCAATTTTTGTTTGCTGTGGAATTAAGGATGAATAAATAATTGTCTGCAATTTTTTGTCTTGTAAGATCGAAAAAACCACCTTTCGGTGGCTTTTTCACCCTATGTTAATGCTAACTTAATGACAAGAACCAAGGGTCAGTCGTATTTATAATAATATGCCTGGTAGAGCATAATGTCAAAAGTATAGGTGCATTAATAAAGGTTGAATGTGAAGATGAGTAAAATACTTGATGCAGTAATTGAAATAGCTCATGATTTACATGAAGCTGGAGTTATGAATGATGTGACTATGTGTGAATTTGATGCGCTTAAGTTGCCACCTGTCAAACAATATAGTGCAGGGCAGATCAAACGTATCCGACAAAAGAATAAAGTCAGTCAACCCGTTTTTGCTGCTTATCTCAATACAAGTGCATCAACTATTCGTCAGTGGTAACAAGGTAAAAAGCACCCCAGAGGAACGGCTTTAAAGTTGATCCATTTGGTTGAAAAACAGGGTATCGAGATTCTGGCATGAAGTGAACTTCGTAAAAACACCATTATGTTAAATTGGATAAAAATTGAGCAATTTATCTGTAGTCTGTAGGGAGTTAAAAGGCTTATGATTATTTTGTGAGCTAACAAAGTTATCTACAGGATCTGTTAATAAAAACATGAAGTAAACTATGCTTGTTTTATGTTGCTTTATACCAATAAATAATACTTGCTGTAAGATACAGAAATGCAATTAAGATTGTGCTTGGCTTTGAGTTTTTATAATACTCATATATATGTGTCAAACAAAGAAAAATGTAAATTAAGATCATTTTTATCCTCCTTAAATAATTAAAAACCCTGTAGTATTTATACTGACAGGGTTTTTAATTATTTAAAATGCGTTTGCCACATATAGGAAATGAGCATTAATTAATAGATTGTTTATCAGGTTATAGTTTTATCTTTCCTTTCTAGTTGTAGTAATTCTTTGATTCTAAAGCACAAGTTTTTACCTCCATAATAACCATTTATGTAATAATTTTTGTTAATTAATAAGGCAGATAATGTCGCATTAGCTAACACACAATATTTTTTAAAATTGGAATTTTCTTCAGTAATTTCTTCATTCCAAGTGGCAATAAACATAGCCTTAATTGTAGGCACTCCTTTTGGATATACTATTGAACTTGGTATCATATATTGACTTAGTTTTTCTAAAAAAACATTTGAGTTCATATATAAAAATCCTTCTATAGTAATGAGTTGTTTTGCTATCATACTTAGATGTTGTTGGTAATTTTAGTGGAAGCTGTAGATTCTTATTGAGTCGAAAGTCCACCAGGGGGTGAAGGCCTGGTGGTGATGTGATATGGTGGTTGTTAACTTTTATGTTCATTTTGTTTTAGAAGTTTAAGAGAAATTTCACTGTACTTTTTTTCTAGCTCGTGCCAATAAGCATTACGACCTTTTTTAGTGATGGAGTAATAAACTCTTGGCCCTCCATTTTTCCCTAAGACAACTGTATTTTCAAATTTCAAGTACTGTCTGTGTGCTAATTCATAAATATATCCATATAGTGTTGATTTAGGTATGGGTGTATTAATGGCACTTTTTATCTCTTTCACTGTTAATCTTATATTCTCCTTTTCATTAATGAATGGTTCAATAAGAATATGCCAGTCTCGTGGCATGTTTTTAATGGGGCAATCATCTTTACTTTGTCCCATAAAGCCTCCTCTATTAGATATTACCAGTATTCAACATGAATCTTTGTCAAGAGATTATGAGAGCAATGGTTATCTAGTTATCATCATATAAACAATAAATAGAGATGTACAGGCGTTTCTGAGATTTCGAAAATGCCTGAATTAATCTTAAAACTTTACGGAAATATCTATGATGATGTTATGTTAAATTGATTAATATTTAACCAATTTTCATAAAATGATGAAAGAATAGACAAATTTATAACCTTTGGTTATAATATAAGTGTAGATGTATGAACGGAACCGCTTCGGTGGTGCATCTTCCCCGCCAATTCAAGCCTGGCTTGCTTTGGTCTTTACCCAAGCGTAAAGATACCCAAGAGGCCCGATTTAAAAAAAGCCCCTTTTTTAAGGGGCTTTTTTTATTTAGGTACCTTAATTTTCTTTCCTGCTTGTATGTTATAAGCCAAGATTGTAAAGCGAATTGGCTTTTTCTTCTTATGTCCGCTTTTGTGTGCGGCATCATTTGAACGAGGGTAGGCGCTTTCAATATATAAATTTAACAAATTTTTCCCCCTAGATAGCTTAAAGTAAACCTCATACTGAATTTTTTCCTGCTGTTCGTTAAGCATTTCAATAATAACGTAATTGCCATGGCCTGTATGCAAGCAGCGTTTTTGGCCGATTTCCTGTACAATATTCCTTAAGTTTTTTGATAGCTCATAACGCTTAAAGTCGAAAATCCTATCTTCTCGGTTATCACTACAAATTAAATCTTCATCCACGTTTATTTCACCTTTTTTACTCTTGGTGAAACAGTGCAAACTAAAAAACACCTGAATTTTATAATTACGTTCTGGCTTTGCTTGTGTTCTCTGTTGAGTCACTGTCATTTGAAATGGGTGTAAGTGACTTAAATCATAAGTTGTTCCATGGTATTGGAAGGGTGACCATTTAATCATTCTATTAACTCTGTTTTATATTCAATTAATTGAGCGCATGTTCGCATAAAATTCTATTTGTAGTGAGATATTACTTTCATTAGCCTGTTCTATATTCGTTTTGAACGTTTAATTCAGTGCAACCACCCTTGTATAGGGGGAAGATGTAAAATTGATATTAAACTGGTTTCTACAGTGAATTGTTAAAGCAAAAATAACAATCAAACCCGTTACGGGTTTGATTGGGTATAAATAGCTTTATTTGTTGTCCTGATAATTATTATTTCCCTCTTCTTTTACGACCATCAGCCTCTTCTCTTTCTTTTTTTGTGTTAATCTCTTCGGTAGCTAGTTGTTTTAATTTCCTAACTAAACCAGTTAAAACATATTCATTACTTTTTTGTCCTCCCCCGACACTTTTGCTGTTATATCGAGGTTTTCTTTCAATAATGCCTTTTCTTTCCAAGTCTCTGATATGTCTTTGCACTGTTGTACTGTCACGCCCAATCATATCAGCGATTGTTTTTTTTGAAGGATAAGGATTATTATCTTTTTCCCACCAATGCTTGATTAGAATGAGAAGAATATTCATATCTACAGAATCAATTCCTAATTTTTGCTGTCGTTCTATTAAAATATTCGGAATTCCTGCCCAACCAAGCGAATAGATTTGTGATCCCCATTTTTTTTTAAACTCAGAATCCACTTTTGTGCTGTTTTTTATCGTTTTTTTCTGCGTCATAACAATCCCTTAAATTATTGGTATGATTCATTATAATCACTAAAATCATCTACACTCAATCACTACCCCGTATGTAAAAATACTCAGGACTTTATTATATTTTTTTTAGTCTTTTGATGTGTATTATTGTATGTATTGATTACAAGTTATATCTTTTTTGGGATGTATTTCTAACTAGGGGGGGGAGTTGCCTTTAACCAGCCCAATATTCACAAATGATTCGGGCTATGTTTAAAATTACACAGGGGGGAACTGTTTTTTACTAGAGATTAATAATATTTTATTGTGTAACGAAGTAATGTATTAGTAAGTATAATAGGAAATATTATAATATTTTCATGATTGTTCCACAGCTCGAAATGCTCTCAAACTTCCTATAATCACCATTATGTCAAATTGACCGCTTCCAGGTGAGCTGAACATGCCAAAAAAATACATTTCATCGTATTTATTACCGGATTTTAGCGGCTAAAATTTTTTCCGGTAACTTAAACTGCTAAAAACG
>JALVAD010000067.1 GCA_027011385.1 Saprospiraceae bacterium
ACTCTAAAGGTTTTTCCATTCATATTCACAAGAATAGCTTTGTTAGTTAATCTATCGACCATAGCAGCAGCGAGTATTTTATCACCAAATATTTCTTTCCAACGATCAAAACCAAGATTAGTGGTAATAATTGTTGATTCTCTATTGATCACAAATTCTCCGGATTTGGCTATATTAATTAATTTCTATAGTCACATAGAGATTTTATACAAATAATATAATTAGTCTTTTTAGCTGAAATTCCATAAAAATACGGATGCAGTTTAACATGTGCTACTCGCTGAGTTCCCGCAGAGCGGGACAGGCATTACAGACCGCTCATAGTCCTATTTATTGTAGGTAGTATTTTCTATATTTTATCATATATCCTAATAAACCTATTGTTAATATTAGAAAAATAATTGTTCCAAATTTTAATGCAAACATTGGATTATGGTAAAATTTATCATCAAAGCTATGAAAAATAATACTAAATAATTGGGTAGGAATAAAAGCTAAGCTTATAATTATTGCTAGGTATTTCGGATTTGAATACTTTGTTAATACAGAGAGAATTATTGGAACGATATATGTTTCTGAAATTCCTAAAAACAGCAATGATATCAGATAATAGATTAAACTTACTTTTGTTATGGTTTCAGGAATTAAAAATAGAATTGAAAAGGACAAAGTCCCAAACATGAAACCAATAAGTAGTTTAATGAACCTATTACTATAATAAAATGTCCAGATAATTGCCATAAATATTCCAAAAGCAAAGAGAAAAATAGGTTCAAACATAAGCCAACTATTGTTTGAAATATCAATTATTTTTTCTGCACTTAATTTCATTCCTATTTCCATTGCTCCAATTTTGGATATTTTATATACAGTCCAATATATGGCAACAAAAAATAGAAATGTAACAATTCTTTTTAATCTATTATTTATTTTAATGTTAGTGTTAATGTTGGCACTGATATTACTCTCTTTTTCCATGTAAAAAAATGGAAATATAATTGAAAATAGCATTAGTAGTCCTGCACCAGCAATTCCATATTCGTAACGGTAAAATTCACCTATTCGACCGAGTATAAGAGGTCCTATAAGAGCACCAATACTAACTGCTGATAAAAATATTGTAAATCCAGCATCCAATAGTTTAGTTTTATTAGAGTATAATTTCCCAAAATTAGCAATCATGTTAGGTGAATATAAACCACCACCTATGATGATAAATGTAAGTCCAGTATATACTCCTATAGATGAAGGTACAATTGAAAGACAAAAGGCACCTATTGCCTGTAGCAACCCACCTATGATTATTGAATTTTTGTTTCCGATGACTAAATCTCCTAATATACCACCAATTATTTTTGCAAGAACGAGAAATCCAACAACCCAACCATAAATACTATTAGCGTCAGATCTTGACATATTCATGCCGCTTTTATCAACTAAATATAAAACAAGTAAAGCGCGTATCCCATAGTAAGAAGCTCTTTCAAACAATCTCGAAAGTGCAAATAAATAAGTTTCTTTATTATGAGTTTGATTTATTATTTTTTCCATTTAGTTTTTTAATTAAATACACAGTTCCTTTTCCTTTACCAAGGCTTTGGATTATCTGTTCCTTTTTCATATACTGCAAGTCCTTCTTTATTGTATTGTAATTGATATTCTCAAATCTTTTTGCTATATCTGATATTTTTAAAGGCTGATTTTTTATTAAGTATTCTTTTATATCCTTTTGCCTTTCGTTTAAGTATCCGCCCTTTGACTTGAATACATTATATTTTGCATCGAGTCTTTGAATTAACACACTTATTTTATCGAGAAAATACAAAGTCCATTTTGATATATTCTCATTTTCTTTACTTCGATTTTTCTGTCCTTCCATTAATGCTTGATAATACTCTTTTTTGGTTTTTTCTATCAAGTTTTCAAATGAAACATATTGAATAAACATATAGTCTTGTTGTAGCAATAAAAGTGTTGTCAATAATCTGGAAAGTCTTCCGTTTCCATCTTGAAAAGGATGTATTGATAAAAATTCATAGATGAAATTTGCAATAATAATCAAAGGATGTATTTCGCCTTTCTCAAAATGTTCATTTGTCCAAATAATTAAATCATTCATTTCATTTTGAACCAAATGAACATCTGTTGTGTTAAAAATAACTTTCTGTATTCCGTTGGGGTAATTTGCAACAACTTTATTAGAAAGAGATTTATACTCTCCACTATGTCTAGCGTCTTTATCGCTATATTTTAGTAAATATTGATGCAATTGCTTGATGTAATTTTCAGATAAGCGAATATTATCATAATTTTCGTAAATAATTTTTAGAGTATCATAATACCCTACAACTTCTTGCTCGTCTCTTGTTTTTAGTTTTGTTATTTTAACATCGTTCAAAAGCTCTTCTATCTCTTTGTCTGTTAATGTTCCGCCTTCAATTCGAGTTGATGAGCCAATACTTTCAATTGTTGCAATTTTTCTTAATTCTTTTAGGTAGATATTTTCTTGTCTCTCTAAAATATTCCATTTCCCCTTATATAAATCAATTTGGGAAATAAGATTTAAGATTTTATGGCTTGTTTGAAAACCGAAGTTTAGTTTATTTATAAATTTATCCATTTGTTATCTGTATATTATCTGAATACAAAAGTAAATAAATTTTACTAAATATCCAAATAGTATCTGTATTTTATCCGTTTCCTGATTTTTTAATGCACCACAACTACGCTATACACGTAACAAATATATATTTTTATTCCTCATTTTTCAAGAAATCTGAGGATAAGTTGAGTTTATCCAAAGGGTTTTTGATTTTTTTATGTTTTAGCCTGTAGGATATCCAAATATATTATTATGTGATTTTTGTTTTAGGTTATTGCGCAGTCAGAATGTTTGGCGGAAGGGAGAATAGTGTTACGATGGCAAGTCTGATGTCATATTGTTTGTTCTTAGGCGTTTTTAGTAGCTCAATTAGCAATTTTTTCGAACCTTGCTTCTCCTAATATTGGAGTGCCAAATATAAGTATGAATATTCCACCAGATGCACTTCCGTTAAATGACAGAAATAATTCATCATCCTTATCCTTACTAAACCAAAGTGCTTGACTTTCATATCTGAAGAATATTAGTGGCACTCCTTGATATCTATAATTTGATTTTCCTTTGATTGCTATTCCTTTGTTGTGATAGCTATATTCAAGTGTTTCCGTAAGTTCTAATTTATCATTTCTGTAAAGTTCAAATTTTATTTTGTTATCAGCTTCAATTTCAACTTTAAATATAGAGGATTTATCATGTATTATATCTCTATGTTTAATAATATCTACTGAACTAAATCTTTCCCAAAATGGCATATTAGAGTTTTTTGCTAAATTTTTATATGTTCCTTCTATTTTCTCAATACTATGTTCATCAAGAATTGAAACAAAGTCATTTGGCCTCTTTATAGTAGCACAGCTCGAAATCAGGATTATCAAGAAACAATAGAAAATGATATATTTTGATTTGGTTTCCATATAATTGCTGAATATAGTTTATTCAATTTTGCTTTGGTATTTATTAATAACAGTTTTAATATGGCGCATTTTGCATTCTTTTTTTCGTAAAATCGAATTAATATATTGACAACTATTCGAAACACTTAATCTTTTTAACAGAAGTATTGTAAAAGAAAAGTTATTTGTCATATTCTGTTGGTAGTTTTACTCCATTTCTATCACTAACCCAAAGTAGGCTCGTTATCCACCACCTTTTTCCATCAAATATTAGTTGAAAACTATTTATTCCCTTTTCTTCAATATTCGATTCCTTTGCATAATAACTTTGAAACACATTTGCTATTCCATTGTACACATTAATGGTTTTATTTAATTCATATTCAATAAATCCATCTCCTTCATAGTATTTCATTCCAATACGTACAAATTCTTCAAGAGCATAAGTTCTTATTATTCCATTCCCCGTTGAATCATGGTTCAGTACAGATATTTGAGCGGTTGGAGTAAATAATTGTCTAAATGATTCCCAATTTCTTTCCTTCCCTCTTTCACCAGTTATAATTTTTAAACTCTCGTTAATTGTTCCATCAATAGTTTTAACAACATTTGTGTCTAATTCTAACGAGTTTTGTGCGGATAGATAAAAAATTCCAAATTGTACAAATAATATTGTGATAATATAT
>JALVAD010000068.1 GCA_027011385.1 Saprospiraceae bacterium
TATCTAAATTACTAACAGTACTCTATACTCAAAATCCAGCTTTAGGACTTTTTGAGTATATCTCTTTTTACCTAGGGGGGGATAATTAGTAAAAAGAGTCTAATTAATTATTTCAGTTTTTCCGGCACAACGAAAAAAGAATAATTATTTCATCCGAAACGACTTGCTAAATAAAGACACTTAGCAAGTCACACGTATATCAAACGGCGAATCAGTCAGTATGTAATTCTTCTTTTCCATACTGTGATTCACCTTATATGTTTTACGTGAAATAATTGGTTTTTGAGATATATTAGCCGGTTTGGGATTCGATAAAAATCTATATTGTGTCCAGCAGGACGCTTCGCCATGCGAGAAATGAAACTTAAAATATAAATAACTCGGAACTCGGAACTCGGAACTCGGAACTCGGAACTCGGAACTCGGAACTCGGAACTCGGAACTCGGAACTCGGAACTCGGAACTCGGAACAGCCTTCAAAATTTATTATATGTAAATTATCTAGTTTCATATCTAACTTTGCTATTGCAAATATACTGATAAATTTATACATTGCCAAAATATTAATGCATATTATTTTATTATTTAACATATTAAAACACACACTATTTTTTATCAACTTATTTATACTCCTATATATAATTATATTTTACTTATAGAAGATGCATGTAATATATTGAACGCTGCAAGATTGGGGGAAATATTTGATATTTTAAGTTGAATGGATTATATTTATTTATAATATAGTGTACCTTTACACCTTGAAAAGTTTTACTGCTTAATTTTGTATTATCAATATGGAGAAAGTATATAGAAGGATTATAAAACAATTAGCTGATAAGGAGGTAAATCTTGTTTTGGTATCAAAACGCAAGCCCGTTGAATTAATTAAAAAGTTTTATGACTGGGGACATAGGGATTTTGGTGAAAACAGAGTTCAGGAATTGGTCGAAAAATATGAAAATCTTCCAAAAGATATCAAATGGCATCTGATAGGGCATTTACAAAAGAATAAAGTGAAATATATAGCTCCATTTGTTCATTTAATTCATGCGGTTGATAATTTGGAGTTGTTGATTGAAATTGATAAAAGAGCAAAGGCTAACAACAGAGTTATTGATGTGTTATTACAATTGAAAATAGCACAGGAGGAATCAAAATTCGGACTTTCAAAAGAAGGTATTATCAGCCTACTTGAAAGTGACGCTTGCAATAAACTAAGCAATATAAGGATAGTCGGACTAATGGGAATGGCTACAAATACTCCGGATAGAGAACAAATCAAAAATGAATTTAATACACTGCATGAGTTTTTTCTTTTTATTCAAAAAACATACTTCAATAAAAACAATTCATTCAAAGAAATATCTATGGGAATGTCGGGAGATTACGAAATCGCAATTGAAGAAGGTGCAACTATGGTCAGGATTGGTAGTCTTATATTGGGAGCAAGAACTTATTAATTTACTCAAAATATAATAGTATGCGAAAACTCAAAATATATTTTCTTTTTGCTTTTTTTTCATTCAACTCTTTTGTGAATGCTCAACCTAATGGAAAATTCTTTGATAAGGTGGAAAAATTCAGAGAAAAATACCAGAGAGAATTGGTAAGAGACCTGCATTCTCCACTTACTAAATACGATTTGAGATTTCTTCATTTTTATGACTTTGATAGCGTTTATAATGTGAATTGCAAGATAACAAAATTACAAAATCAGGATTTCTTTAATTTTATGACCTCTTCAGGACAAAAAAGAAAATATAGAAAATTTGCTAAATTAAGCTGTGTGGTTAAAGATACTGCTATCGAATTGTACACATATGAGAGTGAAAGACTTCTGAAATCAAAGCAATACAAAGACTATATTTTTTTACCATTTACGGACAATACAAATGGAGATGTGACATATGGTGGCGGTAGATATCTGGATCTTCAACGCGAGGATTTTTCATTTGACAATATCAATATAGATTTTAACCTGTGCTACAATCCCTACTGTGCATATAGCAGTGGTTATTCCTGTGCAATTCCCCCCAAAGAAAACTATGTACCTATAAACATGGAAGCTGGAGAAAAAATGTATACAGGCATTAAAAAACATCGCGCAAATAGAAAACATAATAAAAAACAACAAAAAGCTAAACTCAAAAAACAAAATAATAAATTAAAAGAACGAGCTCAAAAATCAATATTGAAAAGAAAGGAAGATAAACTCTCACAAAACAGTTCAAGACCGGAATTAAAAAAGAATAGAACAAAAAGGTATTTTGAACCCGGAAGCAATGATAAGATGAAAATAGAAAAGAAATAATATGGTTACATTCGATTTTAATGAAACAGTGATTGACAAGCTAATCACGCATTATATAGGTAATAAAACAAAGGAAGAAGATCTTGTACTAACTACTCAATTGAGCAATTTTAATGAGGAAACTTCTGTTCATCTTGAAAATTATTTTCTGTCTCAATTTAAGCCTGAAAATTTTTATAACTTCTATCATCCGGTAGAACTGGATATGAATGATGTCTATATCCTTATCAGAAAAATGTTTGAAAATAAATCATCATTTATAGAAGAGTCGCAGAATATTGCCAGACTGTTGTTCCAACATACAAATCATCCAAACATTAAAAGTGGTGAACTGAATATAGTTTATTTCAATGAAATCGTTTATGAAGATGTTATTCTGGATGCAATCGGAATATTCAAATCAGAAACTGATGTTCCGTTTTTGCAAATGGACAATAAAGGAGTTAACTATTCGATAAATCATCAATATGGATATGATTTAAAGAAAATAGATAAAGCATGTTTGATATTCAATATCGATGAGGACAGAGGTTATAGCATACTTAATATTGATAATGCTACCAAACAAGCTGATGCACAATATTGGATAAATGATTTTCTAAATCTTATGCCAAGTGATGATGCGTACAATAACACAAAAGATATTTTGAGCATAACCAAACGATTTGTTACAAAAGAAATGCCTAAAGAGTATTCGGTTGATAAAACTGAAAAGATTGGCTTATTAAATAAAACAATAGAATACTTTAAAAATAATGACTCATTTAATAAAAATGAATTCGAACAAGAAGTATTTGAAAAACCGGAATTAATCCAATCTTATAGAGAATATGATATTGCGATTAGGAGCGAACTTGAACTTCCTAAAAAAGATTCATTTGACATATCAAATCAAGCAGTGAAAAAACAAGCAAGAGTGTATAAAAGTGTATTGAAACTCGATAAAAACTTTCATGTCTATATTCACGGAGGTAAAGATTTGATAGAAAAAGGAATCGATAGCGATGGTAGAAAATATTACAAAATCTATTATGAGAACGAGAATTAAAGAAAAAGGTGGAGAATAATAAAGAAAGCATAAGTCTTAATAAATTTATTAGTGAAACAGGTATTTGCTCTAGAAGAGAAGCTGATAAATTAATCAAAGAAGGTAGAGTAACGATAAATGACCGCCCTACCCGATCCGGTAATAGAGTTAAAAAAGGGGATATTGTAAAAATTGACAATAAAGCTATTTCTCAAAAAACAAAGCCTATTTATATTGCTTTGAACAAACCGGTTGGCATTGTCAGTACTACCGATCCAAAGGAAAAATATAATATAGTCAAATTTGTAAATCACAAAGAGCGCTTATTCCCAATAGGAAGGTTAGACAAACCATCGGAGGGCCTTATTCTTCTTACAAACGATGGAGATATAGTCAATAAAATACTCAGAGCAGGCAATAATCACGAGAAAGAATATATTGTCACGGTGAATAAAAAAATAACAGATGATTTTATAAATAAAATGTCATCAGGCATACCGATTCTTGGGACTATAACCAAGGAATGCAAAGTTGAAAAATTAAACAATCACATATTCAGAATCGTTCTTATCCAAGGGCTAAACAGGCAGATTCGTCGTATGTGCGAATATTTGGATTACAGAGTTACAAAGTTGAAACGAGTAAGAATCATGAATGTTAATTTGGGAAAATTACCGGTGGGACATTGGAGAGAATTAAGTAAAAAAGAAGTTTCTCAAATAAAAAAGATGATTGGTAATTCTTCTAAAACAGAAGAGGCATCTCGCATAACTTAAAAAAAACATACTCTGTTAGAAATTTGTTAATTTATTTCCACTAATATAATAAAACCTTTAC
>JALVAD010000069.1 GCA_027011385.1 Saprospiraceae bacterium
AAGCATAAGTGATTTTAGGAATATTAAAAAAAAGGAAATATATATTGTTTCATCAAAAACAGGTTATATTTATTTCAAAAAGTTTTATCCTCGATATGGTAATTATGAGGTTTATGATTTTGGTATAGTAAAAAACAAAAAACACAATAAAAAGGATACACTATTTTTCCAAACAGAATTTCATTCAATAAAATTATAGATATGAGAACAATATATTTATTTAAATTGACAGTAATTATCTTTTTTGTTAACAATTTGTACTCACAAACTAATTATTTAGGTCCAGAAGTGCCATATGAAAGTTGCAATAATTGTACAAATAGCAATTGTCAATACTCAGGTATTATTGAGTATTTTGTTACAAGGAATGTGGTGTCTGATTTTGGTCCAAGGTATCTAGATTCCAGTAGACCATATGATTTTCATGGTGGTATTGATTATACCATTACTGAACCACCAGGAACTGAAGATCTGGGTTACCATGTAATAGCCATTGAAGGAGGAACAATAATTAAATTAGAAAATTATAAAAGAAAGAATGGTACCAGATCTACCCTAAAATATGTGGTAATTGATGATTCAGGAGGGGATAATGACTATGGGTATGTCCATTTATTTGATGATACTTCATTACCTACACAGATTGGAGATATGAAATTTGTAGAAATTCATGATACTTTTCCAATGGAAAAAACTTATGGAATATTAGATTTAACTAATAATGTGCTTTATTCAGATTGTCAAGGAGGAGATTGTGATCCAACTTTTTATTACATAAATGGAATAGACACTATTTATGCGACAAACCATATCAATCAAGAAAATAATATCGGAATATTAGGAAAATCTGGGCATGTATCCTCTCATCTGCATTTAAGCAAATACAATAGTCTGGATGTTTCAGACTTTGTCAATAATGATATTAATGCCATAGATCCACTTGAAGAAATATGGCATAAAGGTCCTGATTATGATATTAAAATTTTGTATGATAGTACGGTAAGTAATATTGATGATTATCCTGAAGGCGTTAAAATTAAATATCCGGGAACAGATTATACCGATATTCTTATTCGTCCAATAATGCCGGATATGGAAAATGGACAACCCAATAATGGTCCTTTATATAATGATAACACTCTTAATATACATAAAGTGGAATTATTGATAGGAAAAAAAAGCTTGGAAGGTCAACCACAATCGTACCATTTAATAAAGGGGCCCTTTTTTGAATCTAAATTTTGGTTAGGGGGCAGGTTAAACGAAAATCAAAAATATCCGGAACACATTGCTAAAAGAAATCCAAATAATGAGGGAAGTTGGGATAGAACAGGCATAAAACCCCTTGCCTATAAAGATTATGGTCCAAGAAGATGGGATGATTTCTACTATGTAGACTTTGTCACTCGCATCCACAAGGATGATTCAATGGATGGTTCAAAAAAAATAGCCAATTGTCCCGGAAAAGCTAGATACAATGATGGTAAATATCTACTAAAAGCAAAAGTTATAAATGTTAGAAATGATTCTCTTTTTGGTCCAATGGAAGGAGATTCACTTAAACCCATAGAATTTACTCTTGATAACTTCAAACCATATGTACAACGGGTCGAAGTGGTAACTGTTAGCAGTAATAAGGAAATATATAATAATCACTGGTATTGTGTCGACAATGAATATATTGAATTTAGTAATAATGATTCTGAGTATGAAATAAATTCAGAGGACTTGAGTGATGGGATGAGAGTTTATGTAAAAAAAACAAGTGAACCATTGAAAGAACTTAAAATGAGTGTACCTGTTTTTGGAATAAGCAATAGAGAACCAATAATTACCGGATCTGATCATGATTACTTTGTTTTTAAAATAGAAGCAAGTGAAATAGTTTTTGGTGATGAAGTAATATTCCATTTTAACGGTAAAGACTATAATGATAATGATTTAATCGCATTTGATGAAAATGATGGCTACCGAGAAATTATTGTACCTACACGGAAAAATACAAATAGTAATGAAGATTGGGAAGATAACAATATCCCTAAGTTGACATATGGAGATGATATAATTCATCGGTTATTGTTTGCATGTTTCGATGGTCAACCATCTAGAGATGAATCTAATGAATTTGCGATGCGATCTTCTCCAACCGGAGGAACTATAATATATGTTAATGGAGAGGAACTTGAGCTTAGTGCAACAACCACCAATACATTTACTCCTCAATGCAATAATGGAACAGTTGATTTGACGGTAAATGGCGGTGTTACTCCTTATGAATATGAATGGAGTAATGGAGCTACTACAGAAGATTTAAATGGAGTAGTTTCGGGAGAATACTGTGTTACCGTAACAGATGCTATGTGTGGTGAAGTAGAGGATTGTTTTAAAGTGCTTAGTGACAATAGTGAAGTGATTGTCATAGATGTTATTAATAATTCCGAATGTGCACCGGGAGCTGATATATATTCCTGTGACGGTTCAATAGATATCGAGGTTGAAGGAAGTGATGGTCTTTATACTTATCAATGGGAGAATATTGAGGATTCAAGTTGGAGCAGTACTGAAGAAGATCCTCAAGATTTATGCCCAGGGGTGTATAGAGTAACAGTAACCCATTCATCAGGTTGTACTATTGAGTCAGATCCTATAAGAATTTGCTGTTGCGATTTTTTAGTTGATGACTATGATAATAATGGTGTATCATGCTACAACAATGAAAATGAGACTAATCAGAATGATTTTAGCCTTTCGGCAGATGTTCATTCTGTAGATTCCCCCACAAGTAATGATGGTTGGATAGATTTAACTGTCACATGGGCTCAAAGTGGTTCACATCCATCCGTAGTGTATTCGTGGACAGGACCGAATGGATTTAAAAAATATACAGAAGATATTTATAATCTTGGTGTTGGTGAATATTGTGTTACTGTTACAGATGGATGCAATATTCACAGCGATTGTTATGTAATTGAGGATTGTAGCAGTATTCAATTTGATATCCAAGGAAATGTAACCAATACATGTAGTGGCTATAGTTATGGATCTATTTCAATTTCGGTGAGTGGTGGAAGTGCACCTTATACATACAATTGGAGTAATGGTGGTACATCAAGTACTATAAATAATTTAGCCGTTGGGCAGTATTGTGTAACGATAACTGACAAAAGTGGCTGCCAAAGTAATAGATGTTTTACAGTTTCAGGAAATGTGGAAGAAGTCGAAACCCCAAGCACAAACCCATGTGGGTGGCAGTACTCTTGTAATGGTCATAACACGCACTTTGGCACTTATGATGGTTTGTTAGATTGTGTTTATGACCCTTTTGAGTGTACTAGAGTAAACTGTTATTGCCCTGTGACAGATGGTTATATGGGTAGTTATTATGTAGATTACTTGCAATATAGGCTTGATTGGTATTATTGTGCCGTTATGGGATTATGTCCTAGTGGTTATGGTTGGGAAGTGGTGCAATATGGTAATCGGATTACTGGTTATTATTATGTTCGGATTTGTCCTAATTGTTATCAGTGTTATTATCTTGATGTTTGTATAATTGGTGATAAGTTCCATGTTTATGCTATGTATCCTGCTGGTGATTCAAATTGCGGAGGTAAAGGTCCCGGTGAAGGTTTAATTTCATCATCAATGAGGCTGAATGAACTTGAATATATTCTAAGATCAGATTCAATTGTAGATGGTATAGATAGTACAAGTACTATGTTGATTGCAGAAGGATTGTCCGATACACTATTTGTTGAAGAATATTCGGCTTTGCTTGAAGATATTATGCAACAAAGTGATACAATTTCCGTTTATCCATTTGAAAAAAGCAAACGGCTTACTGAAATTGATTGTTCCACTAAGAATTGTGGAGATAAAGCAGTTGAAAGCATGCATATTAGTTCAAATAACAATAATGCTAATATAAAATACAATATAAGTATTTTACCAAGTCCTTTTAGTAATGAGCTGTCAATTAATATAAATAATTTAGATGTAATAAATTCAAATATCACGGTTGAAATATCCTCAATTATTGGTCAAACATTGATAGTAGATAAAATTTACTCTAATAATCATACAATTGAGACTTCTAAATTGCCGGAAGGTGTGTATATTTGCACAATTAAAAAAGAAGGAGAAATTATTAAAATTCAAAAAATCGTTAAACA
>JALVAD010000070.1 GCA_027011385.1 Saprospiraceae bacterium
CTCTTATTGTATTATTGAAAATCACAAAAACTGGGGCTACCATTTGCTATTTATCCCGAAGTAATGACATAATCCTTAAAGACAACACAAATTTCTAAAAATAAAACTTTTAAACAGATGAAAACTTTCAAAACACTTTTTCTGATTTTATCTTGGAGCTTTTTGACCATATTTTCAGCTTATTGTCAGGACTTATCACAATTTGTTCCAATTGCGCATTACACGCTGATAAATACTTCTGCAGACTCACTTGGAAATTACGATACCATACAATTGAAGAACGCTCCTTATCAAGGGCTGGACGGAGTATATTCAAACGGGAAATATCCGGGCACCGACACTAGCGGAAGCACTATTCGTACTCCTAATATTGACGGATTTGATTATTCAAAATTTGCGTTCAGTCTTGAGTTTAAAAGAGACATTGGATTCAAAGATAAACCGGTAATTATAGCGGGTGCTCTTTGGAGATATTTGGGGGCAAGAATAGCACCTCACGATTCATTAATGCAATTGATATACAATGGTAAAAATACAAATCCAATAGCTTCACCTTCTGTAGAACCTAATAAATGGTACAAATTAACAATAATATATCAGGATTCTACCGGTTACTTATATTTAGATGAAGACTTCATTGTATCTATACAATTTGTCATTAAATCACTAGAAAAAGATAAGGTTTTCACCAATAGTCACGGAGGATATGGAAGATCTTTCAAAGGAAACTGGAGAAATCTGATAATTTATAAAGCCGGAACAAGTGCTACAGGAGAACTTGATGATTTATCCGGCATAGATATTTTTCCAAACCCTAATACCGGAATTTTTACTATCAAAAGCAAAAAAAATAACTCTGGTTCATATTCAATCCGGTTGATTGATCTGTAGGGAAAAATTGTTTATTCAAATAAAATAACAAATCTATCTTCCGGCAAAAAAATTGATGCGAAAGGATTAAATACAGGAATCTATTTACTAAAACTTTCTGATAAAAATGGTAAACCTTATTCAAAGAAAATTATTATTAATTGATAATTCTAACATATGAAGCTTAATCTTTCTTCTTATCTTTTTTTTCGGTAACCTTATCTCCTTCTTTGAGTTTCTTAGATACAGTTCTATAAGGACCTGTAACGACGTTGTCTCCAACATCAACCCCATCTAGTATTTCAATATATTCATCGTCCTGAATACCGGTTTTGACCTTTACTTTACTTACCGTATCGCTTTGTACAACAAAAACTACCTCATCCAAATCCCCTTTGGGCTCGCCATCCTTACTTTCCTTTACTTCTCGAGTAGTTACAGCTTGAATTGGTACACTGATGACACCAGATTTACTTTTAGTAAATATATCAACGGTTGCAGACATTCCCGGTCTGAATGGAAATGTTTTTGAATTATTGTCAATTAAATCCTTATATGATTTTTGGTCAATTCTCACCTTGACAATAAAATTGGTTACCTTATCTGAGTTCAATGAATTATTGGAAATATCTGAAGAGGAATTTGCTACTTCAAATACTTCTCCATAAAACTTTTTACCGACATAGGCGTCAACTTCAATTTCGACTTTATCACCTTTTTTTACCTTTAATATATCGTTTTCAGAAATTTCAACTCTGACTTCCATATTATTAAGATTTGAAATTCTCATCAATTCTGTACCTTTCATCTGAATAGTCCCCACTACCCTTTCTCCTTCTTCGACTGCCAACATAGTGATTATACCATCAATCGGAGATACGATAGTTGTTCTTTTCAGATTTGCTTTGGATTCTTTCAATGATGCTTGTGCACTTTTCACCATATATTCAGCTGCTTTAGCACTCTCTTTGGCTGATTGAATATTTGCCTCAGCTGATTTTAGATTTGCTTGTAGTCCTTCAAAATTGGATAGAGCTTTCTCATAATCCGATTCAGCAATCACAGATTGTTCAAACAGTTTCTTGCTCCTTTCAAAGCTCTTTTTAGCAGTTTTAAGCTGTGCTGCTATTTGTTCTTTTTGTGCAATATTCGCTAGGATTCTCGCTCTGGAATTTGCAAGTTGAGCTTTAGAATTGTTAAGACTGGCATTGGCTCTCTCTACTATTGACTCATAAGTATCCGGATTGACTATAGCAAGAACTTGATTTGCTTTTACACTATCTCCTTCTTTTATCATCAATCGAACTATTTCTCCTGACACATCTGAGCTAATTTTAACTTCTATTTCAGGATATATCTTCCCACTACCGGCTACAACTTCTTTAATCGTCCTTTTTTCAACTTTTGATATTGTAACAGAAATGCCTTTTTTTGAACTCTTGCCTTTTATAACAGCAGCTACAACTAGAATGATAAAAAGTATTCCTAAACCGATATAAATCCATTTTCTATTTTTTTTCATTGGTATAAAACTTTTGCATTATTGATTATAAAAATAACATCTTTGTCTACATTAATTAATTCTATGTCTATTTAAAATCGAGATTCTCACCTAGATAAAAATCTAATATTTTAGCTTTAAAAATATATTGATATTTCGACAATAGCAGGCTATTTCCTGACTTATCGTACATTAATTTCGCGTTAATAAAATCATAAGAGCTCAATGAGCCCAACTCATATTGTACTTTGGCATTATCAAAAGCAGCTTTTTGTGCCTCATAAGCTTTTTTTGCTGCAAGATATTGAGATTTTGCTGATTTAGATTCAGAATATGCCAGTTGTATTTTAGTTTTCATATCCTGGGCAATTTGTTCTTTTGCAATTTTTTGATTTTCAATATTAATGATTGTTTTTTGCAGATTGGCTTTAGCAGAATATTTATTATATATAGGAATACTTACTTGAATTGCCATTCCAAAACCCAGATTATTCTTTAATTGATTAAAATACTCTTGTCTTTTAGTAATGGGAATTTGGTATGGAATACCTACCGGAACTTCAGTATTATTAATAAGAAAAGTTTCTTCACGAATACTCTGATTATAACCTACAACTTCCAATGCCTTATTAGCGTAATTTGTTGATAAGCCACCACCAAAGCTCAACACAGGATAAAAAGAAGATTTGGCAATTTCCCTTTGCAGTTCACTGCTTTTAACTCTTAAATCAGCTGCTGTATAAGCCGGATAATGCTGCAACGCTGAAGTATAGATTTGAGTTAAAGCCAATTCATCAATATCAGCTTGATCAGTTATATTGATTGTCGGTGTCTTTATCTCAACTCTTTCCGAGTCTCCCAAAAGCAACAGACTTTTAAGCTCTAGGTAATATCTTTCAATATTATTCTTTCCCTCTACAACTTTCTGCTCATCTGCATAAAGCTGTGCCTCAATGTTCAAAGCCGAAGATTTTGGCTTTAACCCGGCTGCTATTAATTTCTTTTCTTTACTAAGTTGTTCTTGAGTACTTTTATATTGTTTCTCTGCATTTTGAAGATTTTCTTGAGCATATAATATAGACAGATATGTATTTGTCACCAATAATGCTATATCTCTTTTCATTTGTGCAATATCTTCTTTTGAAGCTTTTTTATCAAGAATAGCTTTTTTTATACTATTTCTCAACTTTCCTCCATTATACAATACGATTCCTGTATTAAGATTTATTCCTTGAGACATAAATGATTGTGACAAATATGAATTAGTAGTAGGATCAATTCTTCTTCCTATATTATAGGACAAAGAAGAATTTGCATTTAGAGAGGGCAGCAACTGTTGTTTAGTGTATTTTAAATCAATATCCGAAGACCTTTCTGATAACAGCCCTTTTTTTATACTTAAACTATTCTCCTGTGCTATCTTAATGCATTCTCTCAAGTTTAAAACTTTTTGAGCATTAATATTGGGTAGATAGAATAGCATAAAAAGCGATACAATAATATAATGTGTAAGTTTCATTTTCGCAATTTTTTAATTTACAATACAATTATATAGCTAATTCCCCATTAATTAAATTTTATTATATAAAACGCTATATTTTTCCGATAGAAAGCTTCAAATTAATGAAAAATGAAGAATAGCAACACAACTAAACACTGTCCCCACCTTTCAATCCATAAACTTTTAGTTCGATGCTTTGACAAATCATTTTTCATATCTGTAAAAATAATTGATTCCAATAATAGAATACTCCAAATATCAAGAAATATATAGCTCTATCTGTTTACACATTAAAGT
>JALVAD010000071.1 GCA_027011385.1 Saprospiraceae bacterium
CTTTAACAATGAAGGGATATGTAATTCCAAAAGATAAATAAAATAATTAAATAAAAACAAACTTATGATTAACGAAATATTTTTACAATCAGCCGGAGGTGCAGGAATGATGAATATAGTATTATTTGGTGGAATATTACTTGTTTTCTATTTTTTCATTATAAGACCTCAAGCACAAAAGCAAAAGCAGCAAGTCGCATTTTCTAATTCTCTTGAAAAAGGTCAAGAAGTTGCAACAAATAGTGGAATCATCGGAAAAATAAATAAAATTGAAGATGATTTTGTTTTTATTCAAATAGATCCAAAAACTTATATCAAAGTTTTCAAAAGTGCAGTATCAAAAGAAATGACTGATGCTCTAAATAGTGAAAAGAAAAAATGATAAAAATAAACAAGGGAAAAATAATCTCTTATTTAATTTTTGTTGCAATAGCGACTCTTTTTTGGATTAGCACAGTATTGAATAAAAAATCGAGTTACACCAAAGATATTTGGGTGGAAGTAATCGCTCCTGATAGTTTGATTGTTTTAAATGGTTCATTGTACAAAGCTAATTTGACTTTAGAAGGCAAAGGTGTTGACCTTATTTTTGAAAGTAGGCACAACAAAAATAATCCTTTAAAAATCATTTTATCTCCAAACTCAAAATTATTAACTAGTGATGATATTACAGAAAAACTAAGTAACGAGACATCCCGGCTTAATATTGACATAGTAAATATAAAATTTCCTTCAAAAGCATTAAGCATTGATCTGAAAGTTACTAAAAAAGTGCCGGTAAAGATCAATTGTAAAGTAAATTTTGAGAAATTGCATGGACTAAAGTCCGATATTACATCTACTCCGGATTCAATATTGATCACAGGTCCTAAAACATACCTAAACAAAATCACAAACTGGAATACAATTAATAAGAGCTATCCTAATAGCTCAAAATCTATTGTTGAAAACATAAAGTTAAAATCTCCTATGAGAGATAAAATATCCTTGAGCAGATCAGAAGTCAAAATAAATATACCTGTTGAGGAATATACCGAAAAAAAAATGATGCTCCCCGTAAATATTCAAGGTGCTGAAAAAGAAAACATTGAAATTTTACCCTCACTTGTAGAAGTATCTTTTCTTATAGGGCTTAGCAAATTTGACAGTGTTACTACTGATGATTTTTCTGCAAATGTGTATATTGAACAAGATTCTATTAAGTCTGTGTCTTACCCGGTATCTATTGTGAAAAAACCAAAACTTGTGAGCATACAATACATTCGCCCAAATTATGTGGATGCATACTTAAAAAATAGTCAAGAATAAAACGATTAAAATGAAGAATATAAACAAAAAGTATTTAAAGTGGTTTGTAGAAAACTCTATGAAAGAGGATATCGGAGAAGGGGATCACACTTCAAATGCTTGTATACCTGCAGATTCTGTTTCCAAAGCAAAATTACTTGTCAAAGATCCCGGGATTATTGCCGGAGTAGAACTTTCTAAGATGATTTTTGAATTTGTGGACAACAATATAAAATTTAATACCCTCATAAAAGATGGTGAGGTAGTTAGTTATGGAGATATAGCTTTTACTGTAGAAGGTAGTTCTAGAACATTATTAAAAACAGAAAGACTTGTTTTAAACATCATGCAAAGACTAAGCGGGATATCCACAATAAGTGCTGAATTTGCCCATGAAGTAGAGGATCTGCAGGTAAAGATACTCGATACCCGAAAGACAACACCTCTATTGAGACCGCTTGAAAAATGGGCAGTAAGAATTGGAGGTTGCTACAATTACAGAGATGGTCTATATGATTGGATTATGATAAAAGACAATCATGTTGACGCAAGTGGAGGTATTGCCAATGCGATAAATCGTGTACATAAATATCAAAAAGAGAATAATTTGAATTTAGGTATTACTATAGAGGTACGAAACTTAGTAGAGCTAAATGAAGTGCTAGAAATAGGTGGCATCACTAGAATAATGCTTGATAATTTTGAATTGGCGTTATTAAAAGAGGCTGTTTGCACCGTAGATAAAAGATTTGAAACGGAAGCCTCAGGAGGAATAACTTTGCAAACTGTGAGAAAAGTTGCTAAAACAGGTGTTGACTATATTTCTTCAGGTGCTTTGACCCATTCTGCCGGAATTTTGGATCTAAGTTTAAAAATAATCAAATAATTGTGAAGTGAAAACTAAAGAAACAATAAAAAGAAAAACAACCGATGTATTGATAATTGGCTCTGGAGTAGCAGGATTGACATTTGCAATAAAACTCGCTAAAAAAAGACCTGATTTGCAAATAACCATTGTTACTAAAAACAAAATAGATGACTCAAATACTAAATTTGCACAAGGTGGGATAGCAACTGTTTGGGATATAGAAAAAGATAACTTTGAAAAACATATCGCAGATACGATGGACGCAGGGGATGAATTAAACGATTTGGAAGCGGTGGAAATGGTAATTACCGAAGGGCCTAAAAGAGTTAGAGAGTTGATAGAATGGGGTGCTAGATTTGACAAAAAAGACAATGGCAATCTTGAATTAGGCAAAGAAGGAGGGCACTCTGAAAACAGAGTATTGCACTATAAAGATATTACCGGTTGGGAAGTAGAAAGGACATTGGTAGAAATGGTAAAATCTATTAAAAATATCAGTGTACATGAGAATTTCTTCGCTTTGGAATTAATAACCCAACACCATTTAGGACGAATAATCTCTAAAGTAACTCCCGACACTAAAGCCTATGGAGCTTATGTTTTTAATAAAAAAGATTTAATTATTGAGACTATTTTGGCCAAAACTACTGTAATCGCGACAGGTGGTGCCGGTCAACTCTACTCTATTACAACAAATCCAGAAGGGGCTACCGGAGATGGAATTGCAATGGTTTATAGAGCAAAAGGCAGGATAGCTAATATGGAGTTTGTACAATTTCACCCCACTGCATTGTACACCAAAATTGAAGAGTCTCCTAACTTTTTGGTATCAGAAGCGGTGAGAGGACACGGAGGAATACTTCGAACTGAAGATGGAGAAGACTTTATGATAAAATATGACAAGAGGGGGTCATTGGCACCAAGGGATATAGTCGCAAGAGCGATTGACAATGAGATGAAAGTTCGTGGTGTAAACAATGTATTTCTAGATGTTAGACATATTGAAAAAAATGATTTCGTAAAGCATTTCCCTAATATTTATGAAAAATGCCTAAGTGAAGGCATTGATCCTATGAAAGATATGATTCCCGTAGCTCCTGCTTGCCATTATTTTTGCGGAGGAATTGTGGTCGACAAAAAAGGAAAGACTTCCATCAAAAATCTTTATGCAGCTGGAGAAGCCACATATAGCGGTTTACACGGAGCGAATAGACTTGCTTCAAATTCACTGCTCGAAGGCTTGGTTTATGCTCATAATATTTGTGAGAATATAGCAGATGAAATAGATGAAATCCAAATAAATAATGAGATTCCTGACTGGAATATTACCAGTACAAAAGAACCAAAAGAAATGGTCTTGATTACACAATCTCTCAAAGAAATCAGAGATGTAATGGGTAGTTATGTTGGTATCGTGAGGAACAATATTAGGCTTAAAAGAGCGATAAACAGAATACTATTGTACTACAAAGAGACGGAGGAATTATACAAATCCAGTGTAATATCAGAGCAACTTTGTGAGTTAAGAAACCTTATTACAATCGCATACTTAGTCACAAGATCCTCACAAAATAGACATGAAAGCAGAGGACTAAATTACAATACTGATTATCCGGACAAATTACCTTATAACGAGCTCACTCTTGTATAGTAGCTACACGAAAACAGACATATTATTATTTCTCAAATCTATATCTTTTTCTGATTATCATCAGAAAAATAAAAACAATAATAAGGTATGGCAACCAACTAGCAAAGGTATATCCTATTCTGTACCCAAGATTGGTCGTATCAGCTACAATAGAATCTTGGATGAGCAGTAATATTAAATTCATTTATGATAATTTTTTGCTCAAAAATACATCATTTTTTAAATTGTTATCACAATATCGCAACGTTTTTCATACTAAAGTCCAATCTTATAAAGAAATATTCCTATATAAATATTGAATAATGAATATTTTTATGTTTTTTTGCACTTAGAAGTAGTTTATTAGTATCTCTCTAGGAA
>JALVAD010000072.1 GCA_027011385.1 Saprospiraceae bacterium
GGATTAATATATAAATTTTAAAATTATAAAATAAATAATATGAGATATTTAACTATTTTTTCCTTTGCACTACTAACATTGTTTTCATGTAAAAATAGTAAAAAGGACACTAGCATTAAACAAAAAGACATTGTGGAGTCTTCTCCATACAAAGCAAATAAAAATATAGATAAATTGCTATCAAAATACACCTCATTTACTCTTACTACGGATGTAAATAAATTTACAGAAAAGGAGAAGACATTGTTGAAGTACTTAATCAATGCAGCAAAGGTGATGGATGGTATGTTCTGGGTTGAAGCCTATGGAAACAAAACCAAATTTTTGAATAAAATATCCGATCCTAAACTTAAGAAATTTGCTATAATCAATTATGGTCCTTGGGATAGACTAGGAGGAAATGAACCATTTATTGAAGGGATAGGTAAAAAGCCATTAGGAGCAAATTTTTATCCAAAAGATATGACAAAAAAAGAATTTGAATCTGCTGACATAAAAGATAAAGAAAGTCTTTACACTTTCATCAAAAGAGATGAGAATGGCAAACTCTTTTCCGTCCCCTACTACAAAGCATTTAAAAAAGAAGTTTGGTATGTTGCAGATATGTTGAATACAGCAAGCAATTTTGCAAAAGACCCTGGATTTGTCAATTATTTGAGACTTCGAGCAGAAGCTTTGAAACATGACAACTATCAATTGAGTGATCTTGCATGGTTGGATATGAAAAATAATAAATTTGATATAGTGATTGGACCAATTGAAAATTATGAAGATGCATTATTTGGCTATAAAGCCGCCCATGAAGCTTATGTACTAGTAAAGGATATGGAATGGAGTGAAAAATTAAAGAAGTATGCGAAATTTCTTCCTGAATTACAAAGGGGCTTACCTGTAAATGAAAAATATAAACAAGAAAAACCCGGTAGCGATGTTGAATTGAATGCCTATGATGTGGTCTATTATGCAGGAGACTGCAATGCAGGCAGCAAAACTATTGCAATCAATCTTCCCAATGACGAAGAAGTTCAACTTCAAAAAGGTACGAGAAGGCTACAACTTAAAAATGCTATGAAGGCTAAATTCGATAAGATTCTAATTCCTATTGCCAATGAACTAATCGATACTGAACAAAAGAAATATATCAATTTCAATGCATTCTTCTCAAATACAATGTTTCATGAAGTAGCTCATGGACTAGGCATAAAGAATACATTGAACGGAAAAGGAACTGTGCGCAAAGCATTGAAAGAACTATATTCAGCTTTGGAAGAAGGAAAAGCTGATATGCTTGGACTATACATGATCAGACAATTGCATAAAAAAAATGAAATCAAAGGTGATTTAAAGGAATATTACACTACTTTTATGACAAGTATTTTCAGATCTATAAGGTTTGGTGCTTCATCTGCTCATGGTAGAGCCAATCTAATCAGATTCAACTTTTTCAAGGAACTTGGAGCTTTCTCCAAAGATGAGAAATCAAAAAAATATAAAATAAATTATAAGAATTTCGAAAAAGCAATGGATTTATTGTCAACAAAAATACTGACACTTCAAGGAGATGGTAATTATGCAGAAGTAAAGAAATTTGTCGAAAAATACGGTAAAATGGACTCAAACCTAAAAGCCGATATTGAATCTTTAGCTAAAAAAGGTATTCCTGTTGATGTTAGCTTCAATCAAGGAGTAGATGTATTAGGCTTATAGATTATTGAGCATATCATCTATATTATACATTTCGTCTATTAGATCATCACGATAAATTTGTATATCAGGAATTCTTCTGACATGTTTTCTAATTCGCTTCACCAATTCGTATTTGAGCGTTGGTGTGTGTTGAACTAACAAATCATAAACGATATCTTTATCTTCTGTATTGAAGATACTGACATATATTTTAGCCAGTCTTAAATCCGGTGACATCTTGACATCAGTAACCGATACCAAAGCTTCTCCATAAATATACAAACCTTCATTTGATAAAACGATACTAAAATTTCTCTTTATCATTTGTGCTACTTGCTCTTGTCTTTTAGATGCCATGATTCTAGGTGTTTTTATAAAATACATATTACTTTAAAATAAGTAGTATTAAAACAATAAATTAAGCAATAATTGATATAACAATATAAAGATAAGTAAAGTTTATTATTTAAGCAACTTACACTTTCCCTAGGTGCATTTCATTTTTTCGCTTTTTGGCCAAACTACCCTCTAGCTCCCCGTTTCTCCGTAAACTTTGAATCTGGGAGAACCTCAGCCCGCGTTTCCTTAATTGATAAGTCGTGGTTGTTGCTTCCCCCTATCATTTTTCGTAACAAAGTGAAGAAAAATTATTAGGAGGAGAGCAAAGCTTTTGCGGGATAGATGAGGGGGCAGATGTGCCAATAAAAAGTAAAATCAACTCACAACGCGAAAAAATGAAATACACCTCTTTCCCTTTACTAAAAATAAAAAAAAGGGATACACAACAACTGTGCATCCCTTTTTTCTTTATTGAAAAATTCCTATTCTTCTTCTTTCTTTGCAACTGGTGTCGCATTTTCATTTTTCTTACCTCTTCTTCTTCTTCTTTTGGATTTTCCTGCAGAAGAAGCTTTAGCAGCTAATAATAATTCGTTAAAGTCAACTAATTCTATCATTGCCATTGCAGCAGCATCACCTTGTCTAAATCCCATCTTGATAATACGTGTATATCCTCCTGGTCTATCAGCTACTTTTGGCGCAACAACATCAAATAATTCGGTGACTGCATACTTATTGTTTAAGCTCTTAAAAACCATTCTTCTTGAATGAGTAGAATTATCTTTTGATTTTGTAATAAGCGGTTCAATATATACTCTTAAGGCTTTTGCTTTAGCTAAAGTAGTATTTATCCTTTTGTGTTCAATCAAAGAACTAGCTAGGTTCTTGAGAAGAGCCTCTCTATGCTTTTTCTTCCTTCCTAAATGATTAAATTTCTTTCCGTGCCTCATTTTTTTTGATTTTTATATCACTTTGTTTAATCGACTACCGGCTGTCGTATTTTAAACTCGGTTAATACTTATTATTTATTAATAAATCAGGAAGGTCTTTCCCTGATACCGGAATCTTATTTTTATTTTTTAATATTATATTTAGCCAAATCCATTCCGAAGGTCAACTCTTTATTTTCAAGTAACTCTTCTATCTCGACTAATGATTTCTTACCAAAGTTTCTAAACTTTAATAACTCATGTCTTTCTATTTCAACCAATTCACCTAAAGTATCAATTTTGGAAGCTTTCAAACAGTTAAATGCTCTTACAGATAGATCTAAATCCTCCAGCTGAGTCTTCAATAGTTTACGCATGTGCAATATATGCTCATCTACAAAATCTTCACTTTTCTTAGTAGGATCATCAAATGTTATATTCTCATCTGTAATCAACATCAAGTGCTGGATAAGTATTCTTGAAGCTTGTTTAATTGCTTCTTCAGGGTGAATAGTTCCATCAGTCTTGATTTCAATATCAAGTTTTTCATAATCGGTTTTTTGACCGACCCTTGTATTAGAAACTTTATACGAAACATTCTTAATTGGAGTAAATATAGAATCTACAGGTATAGTTCCTATAGGCATAACAGAATCTTTCACATCACCTGCAGGCACATAACCTCTTCCTTTACTTACTGTCAATTCAATTTCAAGATTAACAAATGTTTCCATATTACAAATAACCATATCTGGATTTGTGATTTCAAATACATTAGTAAACTTCATAATATCACCACCTACAAACTTATCTTGACCTGAAATAGTCAAGTATATTTTTACATCGTCATTTTCCTCTTCTTCTTCTTCAATAACTCTTTTGAATCTAACTTGCTTTAGATTCAATATCAAATCAACTACATCTTCAAAGACACCTTTAATAGTTGAAAATTCATGATCTACTCCAGCAATTCTAATTGCAGAAATAGCATACCCCTCTAAGGAGGATAATAAAACTCTTCTTAATGAATTTCCTAATGTTTGACCAAAACCAGGCTCTAAAGGCTTAAATTCAAAAAAACCGTGAAAATCATCAGCTTTTTTTAAATTTATTTTTTCAGGCTTTTGAAAGTTTAATATATTCATATTCTATTTAATTGTTTATACAACAAAAATCAAAATATATAAATATACTTGATTTTTGTTTATTTTTTAAGACCTATATTCGTATTTCAATACTCAAATTAGATTAACTTTATAATCAAATTAAAAAATTAAAGAGATTATTTAGAATACAATTCGACTATCAGCTGAGCATTTATATTTTCAGGTATCTTCTCTACTTCAGGATAAGCTAAGAATTTCCCAACGCCTTGATCCGCACTAAATTCCAACCATCCAAAATTTCGAGCATTTGAAGCACCTATAGCATTTTTGATCACATCTAAGTTCTTGGATTTTCCCCTAACTGTAATAATATCGCCGGCTTTTAGTAATGTTGATGGGATATTATTAACTGTTCCATTCAATACTATATGTCCATGATTAACCAATTGGCGAGCTGCTCTTCTAGTAGGAGCAAATCCAAGTCTAAATACTGTATTGTCCAATCTAGATTCTAACAACTGCAAAAGGATATCACCTGTAACACCGTCTTTTCTATTTGCTTTATCAAACAAATTCCTAAATTGTCTTTCCAAAAGACCATAAGTGTACTTAGCTTTCTGTTTTTCCATCAACTGTACAGCATAGTCTGACTTTTGCTTTCTTCTTCTATTAGGACCATGTTGTCCAGGAGGATATTTTCTTTTTTCAAACGCTCTATCAACTCCGAAAATTGCTTCTCCAAATTTTCTAGCTATTTTAGTTTTTGGTCCAGTATATCTTGCCATTTCTTATAATATTATAAATTTCTATCAAAAATTAAACTCTTCTCTTTTTTGGAGGTCTACACCCATTATGAGGTATTGGGGTAACATCCACAATTTTTGTTACCTTAATACCGGTTGCATCTATTTCTCTAATAGCAGCCTCACGTCCCGCACCAGGTCCTTTCACGAAAACCTCTACAGATCTCATTCCAGCGTCCAAAGCATCTTGAGCAGCAGATTTTGCAGCAATCTGAGCAGCATAAGGAGTATTTTTCTTAGATCCCTTAAACCCAGCTTTCCCGGCAGACCCCCAAGACACAACTTCACCTTTTGTATTAGTAAGTGTCACTATTACATTATTAAATGAAGCCTGTATGTATGCTCTACCTTTTGGTTCAACATTAACTTTTCTGACTTTTTTATTTTTTCTTGCTTTTGCCATAACGATTTATAATCTATTTAAAATAAGGTTAATTATTTAACTGCCTTCTTTTTATTCGCAACAGTTTTCTTTCTTCCTTTTCGAGTTCTAGCATTGGTTTTAGTCTTTTGTCCTCTAACGGGAAGACCTTTCCTATGACGCAATCCACGATAACTCGCGATATCCATCAAACGCTTAATACTTTGCTTTACTTCAGATTTTAATTCCCCTTCAACAGTATAATCTTCCTGAATAATCATTGCGATTTCACGAATATTATCATCAGTCCATTGATTTACTTTTGTACTCTCATCAATTCCTGCTTTACGAAGAATATCTGCAGCTCTAGTCCTACCGATTCCATATATATATGTTAAACCGATTACACCTCTTTTGTTCTTAGGAATATCTACTCCTGTAATTCTTGCCATAATATTAAAATTTTATTAACCTTGACGTTGTTTAAACTTAGGATTCTTTTTATTAATAACATACAACTTCCCTTTCCTTCTCACTACCTTGCAGTCTGCCGACCTTTTTTTTATTGATGCTTTTACTTTCATCTTAATAATATTTTTATTAAATCCTTAAAAAAATTTAATCTCTATTTGTATCTATAAGTAATCCTCCCTCTACTCAAATCATAAGGAGATATTTCTACCTTAACCTTGTCTCCTGGCAAAATCCTAATATAGAACATTCTCATTTTACCTGAAATGGTAGCTATAATCAAATGATCATTCTGAAGTCTCACTCTAAACATTGCATTTGAGAGTGCTTCTTCTATAATTCCATCTTGTTCTATAAGTTTTTGCTTTGCCATAATTCAAATTGGGTCGCGAAATTACAATTTATTTTTTACAATTGCTTAATATTAGCATTATTTTTAATTGATTCTTCAATAATTTCATGATTTGACAGTAATTCTGCCTTATTTTTACGAATAACAACTGAATGTTCATAGTGAGCTGAAGGTTTTCTATCTCTTGTAACAATGGTCCACCCATCTTCCAAAACACTCACTCTTTTTGTTCCCATATTAATCATAGGTTCAATAGCAATTGTCATTCCCTCTTTCAAAACCGGTCCTCTTCCTCTTCTGCCAAAATTCGGCACTTCAGGTTTTTCGTGTAAGTCCCTTCCAACACCATGCCCAACCAATTCTCTTACCACACCATAACCAAGTTGCTTCTCAGTATAATACTGAATCGCATAACTTATATCCCCTACTCTATTGCCTGCAACAGCCTGTTCTATTCCAAGATACAAACTTTTATTTGTAGCTCTAAGAAGTTTCATTATTCTCTCATCAACATCACCAATAGCAAAAGTATAGGCTGCATCACCATGAAATCCATTCATATAGACTCCACAGTCTATAGAAACCACATCACCATCCTTTATCTCCATTTTATTAGGAATTCCATGTACTACTGCTTCATTAATAGAAATACACAAAGTAGCTGGAAATCCTTGATAACCTTTAAATGAAGGAACTCCACCATGATCTCTTATCAACTCTTCTGCTTTTTCATCCAATTCTTTACCGGATATCCCGGGCTTTAACATTTCTCCCATTAGAGAAAGTGTTTTTGAAACCAACAAATCGCTTTTTCTCAACAATTCAATCTCCTCTTCCGTTTTTATTATAATTCCTTTAGCCACTTATTCAATATTACATTCCGGAACCAATAGGATTCAATCCTCCCGTATTCCTTCCTTTTAATTTTCCTGATTTCACTAAGCCATCATATTTTCTCATCAATAAATGACTTTCTATTTGCTGCATAGTATCCAAAACAACTCCAACTAAAATCAATAATGATGTTCCACCAAAGAATAAAGCAAAAGCTTGATTAATACCAAACGCTGCTATAAAAGCTGGAAATATTGAAATAAAACCTAAAAATATAGATCCGGGTAACGTTATCTTTGTAACAACAGAATCTATATAATTCTCAGTGGATTTTCCGGGTTTAACTCCAGGTATAAATGCATTCATTCTTTTTAAATAATCTGAATATTGCTTAGGATTAACTATCAGTGCAGTATAAACATAAGTAAATATTACAACCAATAAGAAAAAGAAAATATTATAAATAGGCGAATCCCATCGATTCAAAGCTGTTAATATACTACCAGCAGAATTACCACCTTTAGATACCCACTGCATAACTGTCACTGGTAAAAACATAATCGCTTGAGCAAAGATAATGGGCATAACTCCGGCAGCATTTACTTTAACCGGTATATAATCCCGAGCTCCTGAAACAGGAATTTGACTCGCGCCTTTACCCACCATTTTCTTAGCAAACTGAACAGGAATCTTTCTGACTCCCTGGGTAATAAGTACAGTAAGCAATACAATAGCAAAAAGTGCAATCAATTCAATAACGAACACAATTAATCCACCATTTTTAGCTAATTGAGCTTGTATTTCAGCAAAGAAAGCTGAAGGTAATCTGGAAATAATTCCAATCATAATCAACAATGAAATACCATTTCCAATACCTCTATCGGTTATTCTTTCACCAAGCCACATTGCGAATATTGTCCCTGTTGTGAGAATTATGATATTTGTTATCCAAAAAACATATGGATTAACACTAGGATCCATGGCACCAGCAGAAACTATAGTAGTGAGATAACCCCCTCCCTGTACCAAAGTAATTAATACAGTAAGATATCTTGTAATTTGATTTATTTTATTCCTACCTGACTCTCCTTCTTTCTCTTGAAGTCTTTGGAAATAAGGTACAGCAAAACCTAATAATTGAACAATGATCGAAGCAGTAATATACGGCATAATACCTAAAGCAAAAATGGAAGCTTTAAATAAAGCTCCACCTGTAAAAGTATTCAACAAGCCCAATATATCATTTGCACCTCTCCCCTGTACGGCCTTTAACAAAACCTGAGGCATAACACCTGGAAGTGCAACGTATGAACCAAATCTATATATTGCAATCATAGCAACCGTAAACAAGATTCTTTTACGAAGTTCTTCAATCTTCCATATATTCTTAATACTGTCTATAAATTCTTTCATCAATTATTATTTATACTAATGTAATACTGCCGCCTTTTTCTTCGATTTTAGCTTTGGCTGACTCAGAAAATTTATGCGCTTTTATATTCAAAACTTTCTCACATTCTCCGTTACCTAATATCTTGATAAGATCATTTTTACCAATAATACCATTAGAAATTAAAAATTCGGGATTAATATCAGTTACTGAATACTTTTCGCTTATAGCTTGTAATCTATCAACATTAATTGCGACATAAGCTACTCTAAAAGGATTTTTAAAGCCACGTTTAGGTAAACGCATTTGCAAAGGAGTTTGACCTCCCTCATAATTTCTTTTTCTAGACCACCCTGCTCTAGACTGAGCTCCTTTATGCCCTCTTGTAGAAGTACCACCTTTACCGGAACCTTGTCCTCTACCGATTACTTTCTTCCCTTTTTTAACAGCACCCTTTGCAGGTCTAAGATTATGCAATTCCATCTTTATATTTTTTAAATATTAAATTTCTTCAATAGTTACTAAGTGGCTGATTTTATCAACCATACCTTTAAGTTGAGGATTTAATTCAATCTCAACACTTTTTCTAATTCCTCTTAGTCCTAAAGACTTTAAAGTTTCTTTCTGCTTCTTTGTCTGACCAATAGAACTTTTAACTTGAGTAATTCTTATCATCTTTAAAATATTTACTATCCGTGATACAATTTTTCTAAATCAATTCCTCTTTCTTGAGCTATTTGATAAGGATCTCTTAATTTCATCAAAGCATCTAGAGTAGCTTTTATCACATTATGAGGGTTTGATGATCCCTGAGCTTTTGCAAGAACATTATGATATCCAGCAGTTTCTAAAACAGCACGCATAGCACCACCAGCTATAACACCGGTACCTTGAGATGCAGGTTTAATCAAAATTCTTCCGCCACCATATTTTCCTAATTGCTCATGAGGTATAGTTCCTTTCAAAATAGGTACTTTTATAAGACTTTTCTTAGCAACTTCTGTAGCTTTACCAATAGCTTCTGAAACGTCTCTAGATTTTCCCAATCCATATCCAATAACACCAGCGCCATCACCAACAACTACCAATGCTGCAAAACTGAAAGTCCTACCCCCTTTTGTTACCTTAGTAACTCTATTAAGAGTAACCAGCTTTTCCTTCAACTCATTTATATCTGTAGGTTTTACTCTACTTTTTTTGTTATTTCTCATTTTATAAATTGTTTATTAGAATTTCAAACCGCCTTCTCTAGCTCCTTCCGCAAGAGATTTAACAATACCGTGATAAATATAACCACTTCTATCAAATACTACATTAGAAATATTACTATCAAGTGCCCTTTGAGCTAATTTTGCTCCTACTTGTTTAGCAACTTCAGACTTAGTTCCACTTGACAAATCTTTATCTTTATAAGTAGCGCTAACTAAAGTAACTGCATTAATATCATCTATTAATTGAGCTGAAATACCTTTATTACTTTTGAATACAGATAATCTAGGCATATCCGAAGTACCAACGACTGATTTACGAATTCCAAAATGAATTCTTTTACGTCTTTTAACTTTTGTACTAGTTCTTTTTCTCATTTCTTTAAATCTTAAATTTTTTTAAATTAAGCACCAGCAGATTTACCAACTTTTCTTCTAATTTCTTCTCCTTTATATCTAACTCCTTTACCTTTATATGGTTCAGGTTTACGATATGCTTTAATTTTTGCTGCGACTTGTCCTACTAACTGTTTATCAATACCAGAAATAATAATCAGAGGATTTTTACCTTTCTCTGTTACTGTTTCTAATTGCAATTCGTCAGGGATAGCAAAGTATATAGGGTGTGAAAACCCCAATTGCATTTCAAGTAAATTACCAGTGTTTGCAGCTCTATAACCTACACCGACTAACTCCAACTCTTTTTTAAAGCCATTAGTAACACCCTCGACCATATTACTAATCAAGGATCTGTACAATCCATGCATAGATTTGTGACGAATAGAATCTGTTGGCCTAGATACTGTTAAAGTTCCATCCTCAATTTTAATTTCCAAATCGGGATCAATTTGCTGACTCAAAACACCTTTAGCACCTTTTACAGTTACCAAATTGCCCTTACTAATATCTATTTCAACCCCTGAAGGTATACTTATCGGTGAATTACCAATTCTTGACATTTCTTAAAAATTTTATTTTCTTAATATACTAAACACAATACTTCTCCCCCTACATTTTCCCTTCTAGCTTCTTTATCTGTCATAACACCTTTAGATGTAGACACAATTGCAATTCCAAGTCCATTAATAACACGAGGAATTTTGTCAGCAGGAAAATATTGTCTTAATCCCGGTTTACTTAATCGCTTCATTTTTTTAATAACCGGTGCATTCGTCAAAGGATTATATTTTAAAGCAATATAAATCTTACCGGACTTGCCATCTTCTTCAAACTTATATTTTAAAATATATCCCTGATTATAAAGAATCTCAGTCATTTTTCTTTTCATCTTTGACCCTGGAATTATAACCATTCTATGGTTAGCCATTTGCGCATTTCTTATACGAGTCAAATAATCTGATATTGGATCTGTTACTGTCATAATAATCTTACTATTTTTTTTACCAACTGGCTTTTGTTACACCTGGAATTTTACCATCTAATGCCATCTCTCTAAATTTAACTCTACACAAACCGAATCTTCTAATATACCCTTTAGGTCTTCCCGTCAATCTACATCGATTGTGTAATCTGATAGGATTTGAGTTCTTTGGCAACTTATCCAATGCATCCCAATCTCCTTCTTCTTTAAACTTCTTTCTTTTAGCGGCATATTTTGCCACCATCTTTTTTCTTTTTTCCTCTCTTGCTATTAGCGATTTTCTAGCCATTATAATTTATTTTCTTTGATTTTTAAAAGGCATTCCAAAATGTTTCAATAATGCTAACGATTCAGCATCAGTTTTAGCTGTGGTAACAAATGTTATATCCATACCTAAAACCCTGTTTACTTTATCCAATTGAATCTCAGGAAATATAGTATGTTCCTCAATACCCATTGAATAGTTACCTCTCCCGTCAAAACTCTTATCATTAATCCCTCTAAAATCCTTTACCCTTGGTAAAGCGACATTAATCAGTCTATCCAGGAATTCATACATTTTCTCTTTTCTCAAAGTCACCTTTACTCCAACACTTTGACCTTCTCTTAATTTAAAGTTAGATACAGATTTCTTTGCTTTTATAGATATAGGTTTTTGACCTACAATAGCAGCTAAATCTTTCATTGCCTCATCAATAATCTTTTTATCTTGAGTTGCATCACCTAAGCCTTGGTTAATTGAAATCTTAACAAGTTTAGGTACTTGCATTGAGGACTTGTATTGAAACTCTTCTTTCATTTTAGGAATAATATCCTCTACGTATCGCTTTTTTAATCTTGCTGTATAACTCATTACTTAATAATTTCTCCTGATTTTTTTGAAAAACGTACCATTTTACCATCTACAAGTTTACGACCTATTCTTGTCGCTTCGCCAGATTTTGGGTCAACTAGCATAATATTAGAAATATGAACCGGAGCTTCTTTTTCAATAATTCCTCCTTGCGCTTCATTTGTTGGTTTTTGGTGCTTTTTGATTATATTAACTCCTTCCACCAAAGCTCTATACTTTTTCGGATATACTTCTAATACCCTTCCCTTTTTACCTTTATACGCACCCTCAGTAACGATTACTTCGTCTCCTTTCTTGATGTGTATTTTTTTTGCAAATCTATCTGATGCCATAACAATATTAATTTATTTTTTATAATACCTCCGGTGCTAAAGATACTATTTTCATATAATCCTCTCCTCTAAGTTCACGAGCAACCGGTCCAAAGATACGAGTTCCTCTTGGATCTCCACCTTCATTTAAAAGCACAACAGCATTTTCATCAAATTTGATATATGAACCGTCATTTCTTCTTATTTCCTTTTTAGTTCTAACAACAACAGCTTTAGTAACAGTTCCCTTTTTTATACCTGTAGGTGTAGTACTTTTTACTGTGACAACGATTTTATCTCCAACATAAGCATACCTCCTTTTACTCCCACCTAATACTTTAATACAAAGCACTTCTTTCGCACCGCTATTATCAGCTACCTTCAATCTAGATTCTTGTTGTATCATGATTTATTTTTTATATTATTACTTAGAAAATTACTTAGCCTTTTCTAAAATCTCTACTAGTCTCCATCTTTTTTTCTTACTCAATGGTCTAGTTTCCATAATTCTAACTTTATCTCCTTCTTTACATTCGTTAGTCTCATCATGAGCCATAAATTTCTTACTAAATTTAACGAATTTTCCATAAAGTGGATGCTTAAGTTTTCTCTCAACCAAAACAGTTATACTCTTATCCATGCGATCACTTACTACAACACCTGTTCTTTGTTTACGATTTTTTCTTTCACTCATAATTCAAATGAATTTTTATTTATTAAGTTTTCTACGTAATCTTAATCTATCTCTTTTAGCTATTTCTTTTTCCGTCATAGCAGCGACTTCTCTTCTTCTGATTTCTGTATTTAATCGAGCTATATCTCTTCTTAAAGATCTTATTGATAAAGGATTTTCCAAACCTGTCACAGAATGATCAAATTTCAATTTAACATAGTCCTCTCTAGCCTCAGCCAATTCTTTTTTCAAATCCTCATCAGACAGTTCTACTACTTCCAAATATTTTTTAGTTGCCATCTATCTATTTTTTTATTTCTCGTAATCAGGTCTTATAACAAATTTTGTTTTGATAGGCATTTTCTGAGCTCCTAATCTCAACGCTTCCTGGGCAGTCTCCATACTTACACCATCAATCTCAAACATAATTCTTCCGGGTTGAACCCTTGCAATGTAGTGATCCAAAGCTCCTTTTCCTTTACCCATCCTAACTTCTAAAGGTTTTGATGTAATAGGTTTATCTGGAAATATTCTAATCCAAACTTTACCTTCCCTTTTCATAAACCTAGTTAAGGCAACCCTGGCAGCTTCAATTTGTCGACTGGTAATGAATGCTCCTTCCATAGCTTTCATACCAAAAGTACCAAAAGCAATAGTGTGTCCACGCATTGCAATGCGACGATTTCTTCCTTTCTGCTGCTTCCTATATTTTGTTCTTTTTGGTTGTAACATCTCTAATTATTTTTCTTTTTTTCAAAAGTTTTGCAAAGGTACACTTTTTATTTAAAAAACCTTTAATTAACCTC